>CAZXDV010000011.1:0-27437 GCA_964639535.1 uncultured Enterobacteriaceae bacterium
CTGGTTGATTCGGAAAGAATTATTACATCACTGCGACAGGATGGCTATGAAATCAGTCCGAGCTACGAGGCAGCCGACGTAGTGGTCGTGAACACTTGTGGGTTTATAGATAGCGCGAAAGCAGAGTCCCTTGATGCAATTGGTGAAGCCATAGATGAAAATGGCAAGGTCATCGTGACAGGGTGCCTGGGTGCAAAAGAATCAGAAATAATGGAGCAATTTCCAAATGTTCTAAGTATTTCAGGGCCGCAGCAATTCGAGCAAGTCATCAGTGCGGTACATGAGCATGCGCCTCAATCCGAGACTTATGATCCTTACATCGACTTACTGCCACCTCAAGGTATAAAGTTAACCCCGCCACATTACGCCTACCTCAAGATTTCTGAAGGTTGTAACCACAAGTGCAGCTTTTGCATAATCCCTTCAATGCGTGGAAAATTACGCAGCCGCGGCATTGATGATATTTTGAATGAAGCAGAAGTGCTGGTGGAATCAGGTGTTAAAGAATTACTGGTTATTTCCCAGGACACCAGTGCTTACGGGAGCGACATCAGGTACAAGAGCGCTGAGTGGAGAAATCAGCATTACATGTCAAACCTGCATGATCTTTGCAATTCACTTGGAGAATTAGGGGTGTGGGTGAGACTACATTATGTTTATCCTTATCCTCATGTTGATGACATTATTCCCTTAATGGCCGAGTCAAAGATATTGCCCTATCTTGACATACCCTTTCAGCATGGAAGTCCATCAGTGCTTAAGAGAATGAAAAGGCCGGCGAGTGCAGAAAATAATCTTGAGCGTGTACTGCAGTGGCGTAGTCAATGTCCCGAACTCGCAATTCGGTCCACCTTTATCGTGGGTTTTCCCGGCGAAACTGAATCTGAATTTGAAGAACTGATTGATTTTATCAGGGAAGCAAAACTTGACCGGGTGGGTTGCTTTAAGTACTCAGCAGTCGAAGGTGCCAGCGCAAACCTGTTACCCGGGGCAGTGGATGAAGATGTTAAGCAAGAGAGGTATGAGGCGCTGATGCAGGCACAAAGTGATATTAGCCTTGCAAAGCAGAAGGAAAAGATTGGATTAATACAGGATGTAATTATTGACCATGTAGAGGATGATAAAATAACAGGCCGCAGTAAATCAGACGCTCCCGAAATAGATGGCCTTGTATACCTGGGAAACACCGAATATGACATCTCGGCCGGAGATGTGGTCAGGGTCCGTATCAGTGATGCAGATACATACGATCTCTACGCTGAAATTGTTGATGACGTAGTTTATTGAAGTTTAAAAACCAGCACCTCGTCACCGGTGTTGTATCCAAATAGTTTGTTACCGCCAGCTGCGACGGCAACGTATTGTTCAGAGTCGATCATGTATGTTACCGGAGGAGCATTCACACCATACCTGGCCTTGTGTTTCCATAATAGTTCTCCAGAGGCTGCATGATAAGCGGTGAAATGCCCGTCTCCCTGTCCAGTAAATACCAGGTCCCCAGCCGTGGCCAATGCTCCCCCAACCATGGGTTGCTCAGTTTTATTCTGCCAGGCAATTTCACCAGTGCTTGTATTGATTGCAGAAAACAGGCCCCAATCCTGCTCAGCACTTTTTCGAAAAAAAGTATAACTACCCCAGGGTTTTCCCGGGGCGGGTTGTAGTTTTCTCGAATAAAACAGGGATGGCTGGTAGATTCCCGGGATATAAACATAATTGAGGCTTTCATGGTAAGCCACCGGCGACCAGGAAGCCGCTCCAAGGGTGCCGGGAACAATCCTTACGCCCTTTTCGTCAGGCCGTGCAAACAGGTTTTCCTGTGGAATGAATGGCGCCGAACGCCGTATTAATTCACCAGTTTCACGGTCGTGGATAAAAAACCAGCCCAGTTTGCTGGCTTGTCCTACGGCATCCACCTTCTTGCCATCGTGTAGAGTTGTAAAGAGAATTGGCGGGCTGGCGACGTCATATCCCCAGCGGTCATGCGGGACTTGCTGGTAATACCAGCGTAGCTTACCTGTCTCAAGATCCAGTGCTACCAGGCTTACCGTGTGAAGGTTGTCGCCTGGCCTGGTAGAGTCATCCATTTGCGGAGAAGGGTTGCCGGTGCCTATGTATATCAGCCCCCGTTGCTCGTCTATTGCCGGGGTGGTGTATATTGAGCCGCCTCCATACCTCCACGTATCCCGGTATTTCTCCATGTCTTTCGCTTCAAGATCGAGGCGCCTGTTTAAATTTTCGCCGTAGTCAGTCTCAGAGAGTAATTTTCCCTGCCAGCCCTGCTCAGGTACGCTGTACCACCGCCAGAGTTCGTCACCACTTTCCTGGTCGTAGGCGACAAGAAATCCACGCAAACCGTGTCCACCGCCCGACAAACCGCCGACTGACAAAATGTCTTCGCCTTCCTCTTCCAGGTTAATGTGTAGCCCATAACCTGCGCCGGTTATTCCAACAAAAATCTTGTCCCCGTATACCTGGGGCGCGAGGTTAGCTGAATAACCGGTTTGCCCGGTTTGAATTGCTCCTTTCAGCTCTTCAACGCCCAGGAGCGGTTCCAGGACCTCACCACGGTCGGCATTTACATCGACAATTTTCCTGTCCCAAATTACCTCTCCTGACTCCTGGTCCAGGGCAATGAGTCGGGCATCGACGGTGACCGTGAAAACCCGACCATTTGAAGCAGCTGCGCCTCGATTCGCGGGACCGCAGCAGTAATTGTTATGCGCGAGTTTGTGCTCGTAGCGCCACAACAAGTCTCCATTCCTGGCATCAAGTGCAATGACATCATTGAAAGGTGTAGTGAGATACATGACCCCCGATATCACCAGGGGGGACGTCTGAAATGAACCAATCTTTCCCGTGTTGAACTTCCATTCAAGCCCAAGGTTTTTAACGGTCGCTGTATTGATCTGCTTAAGCGGGCTAAATCTCTTGTTATCAAAGGTGTAGCCATACAAGGGCCAGTCGGAACCAGCATCCCCAGGGTAGGCCAGCGTCTGTACCAGCATAAGAATGAGCAAACAGGCCAGGCTTGAGCGGAAATTATTCACCGGGAGTGCAGTATCAAAGTTGTATAATTCGTTGATTTTTAATTAAAAAAATATAACATAACTTTATGTCAGCGACACTTCTTTTTCCGCTTGCCGCCATCCTTGTATCGGTATTCTCCATTCTTCAACCAGAATATTTATCTTCTGTAAAAAGTGCAATTGTGCCCTTACTCGGAGTGGTCATGCTTGGTATGGGTATGACACTGAGACCGGAGAATTTCATAGAGGTTCTTAAACGGCCCAAGCTGGTGGCCGTTGGGGTAACTTTACAGTTTGTATTAATGCCCCTGATAGCATTTTCAGTAAGCCACTTGTTCGGCCTGTCAGCTGAACTGGTGGTGGGTATGGTGCTGCTCGGTTCCTGCCCTGGCGGCACGGCGTCAAACGTAATTTGCTACCTAGCCAGGGGGGATGTGGCATTGTCAATCTCGTTAACTACATTTTCAACGATGCTGGCATTTGTGTTCACCCCACTATTGACCTGGGTTTATGTCGGTGAAACTGTTGAAGTGCCGGTGTTGGATATGATGTTAAATATTTTTCGAATAATTATTTTGCCGGTTGCTGCCGGCGTGCTGGTCAATCATTACCTTGGAAATTATATTCGAAGTGTAAAGCATATCTTCCCCTTTATTTCCGCGTTTTCCATTGTCCTGATTATTGGGATTATTGTCTCGCTTAACCACTCACAGCTTGCGTTAATTGCGCTACCGGTTGTGGCGGCAATCTTCTGGCACAATGGCATTGGATTGTTAAGTGGATATTACCTGTCCAGGTTTTTGGGCTTTAATGAACGCCAGTGCAGGGCTATCGCTATCGAAGTTGGAATGCAAAATTCAGGTCTTGCGGTTGCGCTGGCCCAGACTTATTTTCAAGCCGTGACCGCGTTGCCAGGAGCCATGTTCAGCATCTGGCACAATATCACGGGTTCGATACTTTCCGGATACTGGAGCAGGAAAGACAAGAGCAAGGAACGCCTGGCCTGATAATCGGACAAAACTCATTTTGAACAAGAGAATTTACATATTCGCTTTCCTGCTTCAGCTGATATCAGGTTGTGCACAGGAAAGCGAAAGTTATTTCCCCCTGGATAAAGGCAGTAACTGGTATTACAAGGGACGACAGGTATCAAGGGTTCACGATGAACTAATACGCCGGGTTGTCTCGGTAGCCGAGGACAGGCTTATTGACGGCGTTAATACTTCTGTACAGAAGACTCTTGCCGGGAACCAACATTTTTTTATGGCAAGTGATAGCGGAATCTTACGGGTTGGTTACCAGGAGCAGGGCCATGACACCCCGGTTATTTATCAGGCGAAGCGCTACTTGTTTCGCTACCCACTGGAGCAGGGTACGACCTGGGATGACACTCTTACCACGGTTAGCTTACGAAGCGGGGAACCAAGAGGGATTGTTATTAATGAGCAGGTCCCGGTTACTGCGCGCCTTGTGTCTAAGAAAGATAAAGTAAAAGTGGCAGCTGGCGTATTTAAAGACTGCATTCGCGTGGAAAAGCAGGGCGAATTGCTACTTGGTGATGGCAAGTACCAACGACTTCCAAAGACCTTGATAAAAGTAAAGGAAGTTAGCTGGTACGCGCCAGGAGTCGGCCTCGTAAAAATACTGCGGGATGAAAGTTCAGACTATGTGGGCGTTGGCGAGGGGCGGTTGGAACTTGAGCTGGCAAAAATGGAGAAAAAGTGATTTATCCCGCAATGTCGAAGCTCGTCCTGTTGCTGGTTATTACTCTTATGCTGGCGGCCTGTGACAGGAAAGACCTGTCATATTTTCCCTTAAGTGAAGGTGTCGAATGGCGCTACCGCGTCATAATGAAAGGGCCAGGGGCATCTGAACAGAATCGTTACTATGTCCGTAGCGAAGGTGAAAGGGATTACCAGGGCAGGGATTACCATGTGCACCGCTCCCTGACAGGCACTGAGACCCTGTTCTCTGTGACGGAACGGGGTATCGAAAAGCTTGGCTATTTAATACGACAGGGACAGGCCCAGGTAATGCTGGAGGACAGGGAGTTTTTGATACCCTATCCCGTGAAGGAAGGGTATGAATGGGAAGATACCACCAGGACCCGGCTCCTGATTAGAAAAGGGGCGCCTGGTGAAAGCAATATCCTGGCGAACGTGCCGGCCGAGAATGTCATTGAATCGTTGAGCGAAACGATACGGGTTCCAGCAGGCACATTTAAAAACTGCATGAAGATTAGCACCGATGGATTCGCATTCCACTCCGGCACCCAGCATAAAAGTAGAACCCTTGTGGAAATTAAAGAGTCTCGCTGGTATGCAAGGGGTGTTGGGCTGGTCAAGTCGATACGGCTGGAAACGAGCACCAGTGATGCCTTTGGCACACGTGAAGAAGTTTTTGAACTTGAATCAATCGACTTGCCCTGAATGATATTGACGAAACTATCGGCTGCATCCACTATAGCGCCGCGATGAATGATATAAAGCATGAACTGGAACAGAAGATCTTGCAGGCGCTCGACGTGGCGTTTGCGGAGGACTTATCTGCAACAGATCCCCAGTTAAAAGTGACTACCCAGCCTGACTTTGGCGATTACCAGGCTAACCTTGCAATGAGTCTTGCCAGGGCCCTCGGAAAAAAACCTCGAGAAATAGCCGATGAGATTGTTCAACATCTTGATTTGGGAGGGGTTTGTGAAAAAGTAGAAATTGCCGGTCCAGGGTTTATCAACCTTTACCTTTCCCAGGAATTTATCGATGCAAGGATAAATTCGCTGGCGCGGGACTCGCAGCTCGGGTTAGACAAACCTGCTCAAGCGTCAAAAATCGTTCTTGATTATTCGGCGCCTAATGTTGCCAAGGAAATGCATGTTGGACATCTCAGGTCTACGGTCATTGGAGATGCCATCGCCAGGGTGCTGGAAAGACTTGGACACACCGTTGTTCGTCAAAATCACATGGGAGATTGGGGTACCCAGTTTGGGATGCTTATAGAATTCCTGATCGATGAAGGCTGGAATACTGGTCAAAGCAGCACATCAATTGGAGAATTCGAGGAACGTTACAAGGCCGCAAAAAAGAAATTTGATGCAGACGAAGATTTCAGGGAAAGAGCAAGAAACAGGGTGGTGGCGTTGCAGGGAGGTGACGAGAATACGCTGCGTGCGTGGCAATTCCTGGTGGAAGAATCCAATCGTCATTTCTCAGACGTGTACAGGCGCCTGGGTGTATTACTTGAAGAATCTGATAATTGCCCTGAAAGTTTTTATAACCCGCAACTTGGTGACATTGTTGATGAGCTGAAGCGCAAGGGCCTGCTTGAAACAAGCCAGGGAGCGGAGGTCGTATTCCTGGAAGGATTTGTGGACCGCGAAGATAAACCGCTGCCGATGATTGTCAGGAAGGCCGATGGTGGATTTCTCTATGCGACCACGGACCTTGCAGCAGTTAGATACCGTGTTAACGAATTAAAAGCGAGCCGTGTTATTTATGTCACAGATGCGAGACAGGCACAGCACTTTGCAATGATATTTTCGGCTGTTAAGCGTGCTGGCTGGGTAAAAGAAGGTGTAGAGCTGGACCATGTTCCATTTGGCACTGTGCTTGGCAAGGACAAGAAACCATTTAAGACCAGGGATGGTGGGACAATCAAGCTGGTTGATTTGCTTGAGGAGGCACAGGAGCGAGCCCGGGATGTGCTCTTATCCAAGAATCAATCCCTGGCAGAGTCGGAGCTTGAATCGCTGTCCCGGATCATCAGCGTGGGTGCATTAAAATATGCAGATCTTTCCGGTGACAGGATAAAAGATTATGTGTTTGACTGGGATAGAATGCTATCACTTGAGGGTAATACCGCTCCTTATCTTCTAAACGCATACGTTCGTATCTTATCTATCTTCAGGAAGGGTGAAATGGAGCTCGTGGATGCCGATGCTTACAGTATAAGCGTTCAGCACGTGGCTGAAAAAAAACTGGCGCTGAAGCTCTTCCAGTACTCCGACTCGGTAAATAGCGTGGCCGAAAAGCTTGAACCACATCGCCTGTGTACCTTCCTGTACGAACTCTCGTCTCTATTTCATGCTTTTTACGAAGCGTGTCCGATTTTGAAGGATGATGTCACAGAGGGCACACGCAAAAGTCGCCTCGCACTTTGCCGGTTGACAGAAAAGACCATACGGGATGGCCTGAGCCTGCTGGGTATCGAAACCGTGGAAAAAATGTAGCGAGCCGGGGCTAGATGGTCACGGGCGAAAGATCGTAGATTCAGTCACGATGATATCCACTTTCACATCGTAGTCATCGACCGGTAGCTCCTCGCAAACCTGGACATCGTAAGCGAGGGCAATTTTCACCCCGGCAAGGTGTTTTGAAAACCAGCGGTCATAATAACCCCTGCCATAACCTATACGATGTCCCCGGGGAGTGAACCCAAGACCCGGTGTCAGCGTGATATCAACCGAGTTAACCTGCGCGGCGCTCGGGGCCGGGCTGAGTATGCCCAACTTGTCTTTCTCAAGTGATTCCCAGCCATCAAACTCCCTGGCAAGCATCTGATTTTTATCGACTATTGACGGGACTGCGATTTTCCGGTGTTGTTCTACCAGGCGTTCTATGAGGGTGTGGGTTTGCACTTCCGTGCCATAGGAAACGAAGCAGAATACCGAGTTGCATTCTTCAAGCTCCGATAATGACAGGACGTTCTTGATTATTTCACGGCTCTTCAGCGCACGCTCCTGCCCGGTGAGGGCGGCTCGACGAGCTTTCAGTTGCTCCCGGTACTGTGATTTAATTGAAGACATAAAAAATAAATATTATATAAAACAAGCAATTAGAATCGCTATTTAATCAAGAGTGTAGATAAAAATTGACAAAAGTATAGCGCAGTTGCCTGCAGGGTTTTGCCCTGGTTTTTGGCGCGTTGTCGGTGTTGTAACACTTTTTAGCTGTAAAACACGTCTAAGCAACTGTTTGCACTTTCTTTTTCTAGGATATCCCTTACAATACCGCTCTTTTTTACGGGGCGCTGGTATACCGGCGGCCAATAACCGGGAACATAGTTTAATGGTAACAATTCGATTATCGCGTAAAGGGGCCAAGAAAAGGCCTTTTTATCATATCGTGGTCACCGACTCGCGAAACAAGCGCGATGGTCGGTACATAGAAAAAGTAGGTTTTTTTAATCCACTAGCTGCAGGGCAGGAAGAGGAACTTCGCATTGACCAGGAGCGTGTAGACTACTGGATTTCTAAAGGTGCCAAAGCCTCCGAAAGAGTCGCGGCATTAATTAAATCACGTGAAGTCGCGGCTGCCTGATCACTCGAAGGTAGCATTATTAACTGAAAGCGGGCTAATCAGCCGGCGCCCAAAGGTGACGAAGTGAAACATGTCGTCCTGGGTCGCGTAAACGGGGTATTTGGTGTCCGTGGCTGGTTAAAAATATTTTCATACAGCACTCCCAGGGAAAATATTTTTTCTTACAAACCGCTTTGTTTTGAAACCCAGGGCGGTACCTGGCGCGAGAGCAGGCTGGTCGACTGGAAAAAGCAAGGTAAAGGCCTTGTGGCCCAGTTTGAGGGAATAGAGGATCGTAGCGAGGCCCTGTCTTACGTGGGTTTAAACATTGGTGTGACAAGAGAAAGTCTTCCACCATTGTCCGACGATGAATATTACTGGTGTGACCTGCTTGGCCTGGAAGTGGTAGATGAAGACAGGAATGAGCTGGGTAAAATTGTCGAAGTCAGGGAAACGGGAGCAAATGACGTTCTCGTGGTGGAAGGAGACGAGAAGCACCTGATACCGTTTCTAAAAGGCAATGTCGTTAAGCATGTCGACATTGGTGGCGGGAAAATGGTAGTGGACTGGACCGGCGATTACATCTAGATGCTGAAAGTTGCTGTTGTTACGATATTCCCGGATATGTTTTCTGCAGTCACAGGCTTTGGCGTAGTAGGGAGGGCTGCTGACCAGGGATTGCTGGACCTGGCCCTGTTTAACCCGAGGGACTATACCCGGGATACTCACCGAACGGTCGACGATCGACCCTACGGCGGTGGACCTGGAATGGTTATGCGCTTCGAGCCACTGGCTGCTGCCATTGATGATGCGAAACGTGACAGGTCGACAGCGAAGGTTGTTTACCTTTCGCCACAGGGACGAAAGATCACCCAGGAAGATCTAAATGTGGGCCAGGTTGACAGGGAACTGGTGCTGGTTTGTGGTCGTTATGAAGGTGTAGATGAGCGGCTGATTCAATCCAGGGTCGATGAAGAATGGTCCCTGGGTGACTATGTACTGAGCGGGGGTGAATTGCCCGCGATGGTTGTAATAGATGCCATGTGCAGGACCGTACCTGGCGTGCTGGGACATGAAGAATCGGCAGAGCAGGATTCGTTTAGTGAAGGGTTGCTTGATCATCCGCACTATACCCGGCCAGAGGAAATTGATGGAGAGAAGGTGCCCGAGGTCTTGCTCGGTGGTAACCACGAGAAAATTAAAGAGTGGCGAATGATGCAGTCGCTTGGTCGTACGATGGGCAGGCGACCGGATTTGTTGGAAAAGCTGGAGTTGGATGAAAATCAGCAACGTTTACTTGATGAGTATATTAACGGGGCTGAATAAAAAGCGAATTAATTGAGAAATTTTTTGGAGTTTTAGACATGAGCAACATAATTGAGCAACTTGAAGCGGAACAAATGAACAAGGACATCCCGGAATTTGGTCCCGGCGATACCGTGACGGTTCAGGTTAAAGTCAAGGACGGCGAAAGGGAGCGCTTGCAGGCATTTGAAGGGGTTGTTATTGCCAAGCGAAATCGCGGGTTGAATTCGTCATTCACGGTGAGAAAAATTTCCTACGGTGAAGGCGTTGAGCGTGTGTTCCAGACTTACAGCCCGATTGTTGCCGAGATTAAAGTCAAGCGCCGTGGTGATGTACGCCAGGCCAAGCTTTATCATATGCGTGAACTGCGTGGAAAAGCAGCCAGGATCAAGGAAAAACTCAATACCTCTTCAAAGTAGTACCCCGCACAAGAACTGAATTCTTCCAGCCAGGGTGAGAATGGACAAAACATTCTCACCCTGCATCACGTTTTATCCTGTTTCGAGATTGTCCTAGAATACTGGCATGACACCGTTTCTGATCGTGCCAGGTAACTGCCGTGGCTAAGGAGGTAGCTAGCGTAGCGGTAATTGATCGCTTCCTTGATGCGCTATGGATGGAGCGTGGTCTAAGCCAAAATACCCTGCAGGCTTATCGCAGCGATCTTTATGCTTTTTCAAAATGGTTATCTGCTAACTCCCGCAGGATCGAGGCGGCCCAGAATAGTGACGTACTACGGTACCTGGCAGAGCAGGGGACGCGTTCGGCCCGCACTTCTGCCAGACGTCTTTCCAGCCTGAGAAGGTTTTATGAATACCTGCTACGTGAAGGTGAGATCTCTTCCGACCCGGTTGTAGACATTGAGTCTCCAAGAATAGGAAGACCCTTGCCGAAGTCTTTGACAGAAGCAGAAGTGGAGCTGTTAATTGCAGCACCGGATACAAACTCGGCAAGGGGGGCGCGCGACCGGGCAATGTTGGAAGTGCTATATGCAACCGGCTTACGCGTATCAGAACTTGTTTCGCTAAAAATCACCCAGGTTAACCTGCGCCAGGGAGTGATTCGGGTTTTTGGCAAGGGAAACAAGGAACGGCTGGTGCCACTGGGCGAAGAAGCTGTCGCCTGGCTCGAGGCATTTTTTCAGGATGGTCGAAAAAGCCTGTTGAAGCAGGGTAATAGTGATGTAGTTTTTCCGAGTAACCGTGGGCGGCAAATGACGCGGCAAACATTCTGGTACGCAATAAAGAATTACTCCATCAAGGCTGGTATCAATAAGGAACTGTCTCCCCACGTTCTTCGACATGCCTTTGCGACGCACCTGTTAAACAATGGCGCGGATCTCAGGGTTGTACAAATGCTACTGGGTCACAGCGATATTTCGACAACCCAGATATATACACATATCGCCAGGGAAAGGCTAAAAGAATTGCATAGTGAGCATCACCCGCGCGGCTAAGTGCTGGCTAGTGACTTTCAGGGGGCAAAACTGCATATATTTCTTCAAGGGTGGTTAGCCCGTCGGCAATTTTTTGAGCAGCGCTGATATTCAAACTTCTCATTCCCTGCTGCAGGGCTATTTTCCTGTATTCATCAAGGTCGGTAGTGTTGTTAATGACCTGGCGCATGGCAGAGTCAATGCTCAATGCTTCATAAATACCAATTCGGCCGAGATACCCGGTATGCCTGCATTCATCACAGCCTACTGCCTTGAAGGTATTTTGAGGGAGTTTTATCCGGGCCGGGCTGACGAACTTATTCCAGGCGCTCTCATCTATCTTTTCCTCGATCTTGCAATGCGGGCAGAGAACACGAACCAGCCGTTGCGCGAGGACACCAAGCAAGGTTGCGCCTACAAGGTACGGTTGTGCACCAATGTCTATCAGACGTGATATGGTCGCCGGCGCACTATTGGTGTGAAGGCTGGATAACACCAGGTGCCCGGTGAGAGAAGCCTGGATAGCAATTTCCGCGGTTTCCCGGTCTCGAATCTCTCCCACCATTATGATGTCCGGATCCTGCCTCAGTAGCGTGCGTACCCCTGAAGCGAAAGTGACATCAATACCTGGCTGCACCTGCATCTGGTTGAACTGTGGGTCAACCAGTTCGATTGGGTCCTCGATCGTGCAAACATTCAGTTCGGGGCGGGCTAATTGTTTTAAAGCTGAATAAAGTGTGGTGGTTTTTCCTGAGCCGGTCGGGCCTGTTACCAGGATGATGCCATGTGGATTTTCGACCATGGACTCCCAGATTTGCCGTTCATGTTTGCTGAATCCAAGATCAGCGAAACTTTTCATTAACATTTCGGGGTCAAAAATCCTCAGCACAAGTTTCTCGCCGAATGTGGTGGGCATGGTCGACAAGCGCATTTCGACTTCGTTTCCACTCGGCGTTTTTGTTTTCACCCTGCCGTCCTGGGGCCGTCGTTTATCCGTAACGTCCATCCTGCCCAGGGATTTGAGACGACTCGTAATTGCCCCCATGAGCTTGATGGGAAATTCATGAACAAGGTGTAATACGCCGTCAATCCTGAAGCGAACTTTACCCTTGTCGCGCCTTGGCTCCAGGTGAATATCGCTTGCACGTTGTTCGAAAGCAAACTGCAGCAGCCAGTCAACGAGACTGACCACGTGCCTGTCATCGGCATCGGGCTCACCGACTTTGCCCACTTCCACAAGTTGTTCGAAATTGTGGAGCTGGCTAATGGAGGCTTCCGCACTTTCTGATTCTGCTCCCAGCATTGAGCGACTCAGTCCGTAGAACTCAACAAGGTAACGATCCAGGTCCTGGGGATTAATCACGACTCTTTTAATCCTGAGCTTGGTTATGCGGGCCAACTCGCTTTCCCAGCCACTGACATAGGGTTGGCAGGTGCCAACCGTCAGTTCTTTCTCGGTGACGAGCAATGGCAATATTTTCAGCTTGGCAGCATATGCCTGGGAAACCACGCTGGTAATCTTTGCAACATCGACCTTGAGCGGGTCAATACGAAAATAGTCCTGTGAGGAAGACTCGGCAAGCCACCTGGTGAGCCTTTCAAGAGTCAGGGGGAATGAAGGCCTGGTGTTGCTCTGCCAGCCCTGGTCGGCAATGATGACCAGCGGATGCTCAGGCTCTTCCTCTGCATTTTGCAAGCGGGATTTCAGCTGGGCCGAATGCTGTTCACTGATCAATCCATCTGACTCGAGGCCACGCAGAACAAAGCCCAGTGAGAGGCTTCCGTCGCTATTGGTGTTTATGGCAGTATTCATGCTGGAATATTGAACAGACAAGCCTGATTGCTGTCTGATACCATAGTTTTAATTTGACACAAAGACAATCAATTATGTCAGCTACAGGGCCTAAACCATTAATTGCAAAGGTAGAAAACATGCGTCTTATCCTCCTGATGATGTTCACACTGGTGTTACCCCATGCGACCTCCACTGCCGAGGAAGCACCGGAACAGAGAATTACAGCTGCTATCGAAAATACCCTTCCGGATGTGGATATCACGAGCATTAAGATGTCACCGATACCTGGTGTCTACGAGGTGCTAATCGGGCCTGAAATTGTCTATGCGAGCGAGGACGGCAGGTACATACTGCAAGGCGACCTGATTGATTTAAGCCAGAGACGTAATCGTAGCGAGGAACTACGTTCATCAATTCGCAGCGACATGCTTGGAGAAATTTCCCCGGCGGAATTTATTGAATTCTCCCCGGAGAAACCCAAGCATACGATTTTTGTTTTTACTGACATAGATTGTGGTTATTGCAGAAGATTGCACCAGGACATGCCCAAATTAAACCGCCTCGGTATTGCCGTCAGGTATCTCGGGTTTCCAAGAGCAGGACTGGGGTCAACAACACATAAGCAAATGGAATCTGTGTGGTGTTCAGAAAATCCAGCCAGGGCGATGAATGAAGCAAAGCAGGGAATGAAGGTCTCTGAAAAATCCTGCGAAAATCCAGTGGCCAGGCATTTTGAACTGGGACGAAGTATCGGAGTAAGAGGCACCCCGGCCATATATACGCAGCGAGGTGAACATTTGTCCGGTTACCTTCCTCCGGATAAATTAATCCAGGCGCTCAACGATCAGTAGGCAATTCCATCAAGCGACTTGATGAGGGCAGTCGTAATCCTGCCGTCTTTTTCTACGTTTTCAACTTTTACCGGCAAGAATTCAAGTTTCTTTGCACACCACAGAGTGCTTTTGCGCCTGCTGTTGGGCTTGTGTCTTTCGAGCTTCACCGTGTCAAGCTTGCCAAGTGGGGTGGAGAGTGTTTCTTCTCCGAGGATTTCAAAATTGTAATCCTTTATTTTCCCACCATCGGCAATTGTATATCTCAAATTTTCACGTCCATCCTGCAGGTCGTACATAATGGCCAGCTGGTAGAGCAATTTGTCCATTACATTAGGTGTTGTTGGCATTTTCCACGACTTGCCATTGACTGAATTGGTAATGCGCTTGTTTTCCCAGTCAAACTTGATATTTACCAATCTCTCCTTTTTGCCGCCACTGTGAGAATAATAATAATCTCTTGGGATCATGCGCCGGTCGCTGAGGGTCCAGTTGCTGGTTTCGACAAAACGGTCCTTGCGAAATATTGATATCAGTCCTGTTGTCCTGGTTTCAGAATGATAGCGGTATGCACCATCTTCAAGCTGGGTAAATTGCCGGGTCATCCTGGCAACTCTCGCGCCTTTCATATGAATCGTGTAATTAGCCTCAAACATACGGGGAGTGAAACTGGCTTCGCCGAGGCTGACGCCCGGCACAAGCAAGCCGAGCAGGGCTGTATAGATGTAATACCTGAACATTCTAAGTACTATGACAGTAAGCCTATGTTAAAATTCACTTTTTCTGAAATGCCATGATTTAGAACCAGGCTAAAATGCTTCGACTATGACTCACAGATTCAACGCTTCATCAGCAGTTAAGATACTTGTTGTTGGCGACATCATACTTGATCGCTATGTACATGGGGATACTACCCGTATTTCGCCTGAAGCTCCCGTGCCAGTGGTGAAAGTCAACAGGGTGGAAGAGCGTCCGGGAGGTGCGGCCAATGTTGCCATGAACATAGCCAGCCTGGGTTTGCAGGTGGAGTTACTGGGAATTACCGGTAAAGATGAATCGGCGGATATTCTTGAAAAGCAGGTTAACAGCAATGCTGTTGCCAGCAACCTGGTGAGATGCGAAGGATTTCCTACCGTGACCAAGCTCCGTGTGCTCAGTCAAAACCAGCAGTTATTGAGGCTTGACTATGAATCTTCGCTTGCACCGGCGGTAGCCGAGGAGGTCCAGGCGCAGTACGCCAGGTTACTTTCAGACGTACAGCTGGTTGTCATTTCCGACTATGCCAAGGGTAGCCTGCAATCCCTGGAAACCATGGTGAAGGCCGCCCGGGAAAGACAGATCCCCGTCCTGGTGGATCCAAAGGGCTCAGACTTTTCCAGGTATCGACAGGCAACAGTATTAACCCCAAACCTGAATGAGTTTCTCGCTGTTGTCGGTGATTGCGATGATGAGAGCGAATTCGATTCAAAAGCGCTCGAGCTCTGTAAAGAACTGGAGCTTGACGCATTGCTGGTAACCCGTGGTAGCGAGGGTATGACTCTATATACAGCCGAAGAGGGCAAATTACTCCATGAACCAGCGCTCGCGCATGAAGTTTTTGATGTCACGGGGGCAGGTGATAGCGTCATTGGTGTGCTTGCAGCTTCACTTGTTTCATCACATAGCCTGGAAGAAGCGGTGGTATTCGCCAATACCGCTGCGGGACTTGTCGTGGAAAAACTTGGTGCAGCCAGTGTATCCACGGAAGAGCTCAATGCGGCACTTGCGAACAGGATTAGCAAGCCAGGGAGAAGTGGTGTCTATCCAGCTTCGAATCTTGTAGATATTGTCCAGGCCGAACAGGAAAAAGGGGCAACTGTTGTGATGACCAACGGATGTTTTGATGTGCTTCATGCAGGACACGTGGATTACCTGGAAAAGGCCCGGCAGCACGGTGACTACCTGCTTGTAGCAGTCAATGACGATGCTTCGGTTGAACGATTAAAAGGGAAAGGGCGCCCGGTTAATTCCCTGGAGAACAGGATGAAGGTGCTGTCCGCACTCGCTTCAACTGACTGGATCTGCAGCTTTAGTGAGGATACTCCGGCGAAACTGATTCAAGAAATATGTCCTGACGTGCTGGTTAAGGGTGCGGACTATGAAGAGCATGAAATCGTCGGTGCTGATTTTGTTAAAGCCAGGGGCGGAAGGGTAGAACGCATCGCGATTGAGATAGATCAATCAAGCAGTGAAATTATAAAGAATCTCAAACGTTCAAAAATGGATTCTAAAGAATGATTATCGTAACCGGGGGCGCCGGGTTTATTGGCAGCAACCTGGTAAAAGCCTTAAACCAGGAGGGCGAGCGAGAAATTATTGTTGTTGACGATGTTGACGCCGCTGGTAACCCGGTTAACCTGGCGGATTGTTCATTCGTTGACCTGGTGGACAAGGCGGCATATTTAGACCTGGTGAAAAACGGGAATGGTGTCAAAGGAACCCGGTATGTTTTTCACCAGGGGGCCTGCTCTGACACAACAGAACAGGACGGCAAGTACATGATGGAGAATAACTATGCTTACTCAAAAGCATTGTTTCATCACTGCGTCGACAATCAAATTCCATTCATCTATGCCTCAAGTGCAGCGATCTATGGCGGTGCTGAAGAGTTTGCCGAGCGACCGGCTAACGAAACACCATTGAACATTTACGCCCGTTCCAAGTTTCTTTTTGACAACTACGCGAGGTATTTTCTCGGCCGGCTCAATTCCCAGGTTGTGGGCCTGAGGTACTTTAACGTATATGGACCGAGGGAGTCTCACAAGGGCCACATGGCCAGCGTCGCGTACCATGTTTTTCAGCAGCTGGATAATGAAGGGCGAGCGCGATTATTCAAGGGGACAGGGGGCTTTGGCGATGGTGAGCAAATGCGCGACTTTGTGTACGTGGAGGATGCAGTTGCCCTGAATCTCTGGTTTATGAAGAACGAGAATGTGTCCGGTGTTTTTAATGTGGGCACGGGGCAGCCCAGGGCATTTAATGATGTGGCCAACACGTTGATACAGCTTATGGGGTATGGAGAAATAGAGTACGTCGAGTTTCCTGAAAAACTAAAAGGTAAGTACCAGAGCTACACGTGCGCTAACCTGGCGCAACTCAGGGAGAGTGGCTGTGACTACCAGTTCCATTCGCTGGAAAAGGGCCTGGAAAAATACCTGGGTTGGCTTTTGGAAGGGCACTCCCAGGGCTGACGACACCAGGGGCTGCGGCTTGAGACAACTATATACGCTAATTCTTTGCATTCTTCTTCCCCTGTTCCTGCTTCGCCTGTTCTGGATGAGCTTGCGGGTGCCTGGTTACCGCGAAAGATGGCTCGAAAGGCTGGGAAGGATTCCTGGCTATGGGAAGAACGAGAGGGTGATCTGGATACATGCGGTTTCAGTCGGCGAAGTGAAGGCGGCGGTCGAACTGATTAAATCTCTTCAAAAAGAGTTTCCTGAACACCGGGTTGTAGTATCTACCGTCACTCCAACAGGCAAAATGACGCTACAAAAAGAATTCCAGGAAGAAATAGGCCACTTTTACTTTCCTTATGATGTCCCGATATTCTTGAATCACATGCTGGATCAGCTGCGACCGTCGGCGTGTATCGTGATGGAGACTGAAATCTGGCCCAACCTGTATCGTCTTTGTCATCAAAGAGAAATCCCCATCGTTATCGCCAATGCTCGTATTTCACCGGGTTCATTCAGGGGTTACAGGCGATTACCCAGCCTGGCAAGCCGGGCACTTGAATGTGTTGACCTTGTGCTAGCTCAAAGTGCCGGGGACGCGGAACGCTATATTACCCTGGGGGCTTCAGCACGAAGAGTTGTTGTTCCAGGGAACCTGAAGTTCGATATATCCATTGAAAATAATGTAAGAACTCCATTTCAAGAAAATGTACAGAAGTTTATAGGTCCAAAGATCGCATGGATTGCCGCGAGCACCCATGAGAGGGAAGAAGATATTATTCTTGAAGCGCAGCGATGTATTTCCAGTAAAATAGCAGGCAGCCTGTTAATTATCGCGCCGAGACACCCGCAACGATTTGAAAAGGTTGCGGCACTTTGTATACGTAAGGGGTTTCGTTTGAAGAAGCTGAGCGGGATTGGCCAGGGCCAGGCAGATGAAGATACACAGGTGCTGCTCGTGGACAGCATCGGTGAACTAAACCAGCTATTTCCGCTCACCGCCCTGGCTTTCATAGGAGGGAGCCTTGTTGAGGCCGGCGGGCATAATATGCTTGAGCCCGCAGCACACGGTATTCCCGTTATCACGGGCCCACACTACGCAAATTTCCTTGAGATTGGCAATTTAATGCTTCAGACCGGAGCATTGAAAGTGATCAACGACAGGCATGACCTTGTCTCGGTAGCCAGCGATTTACTCGCTGACCCGCAAGCCCGGGAAAAAATGGGTAATAGCGGAAGGCAAATCCTGGAACAGCATTCCGGGGCGACGCAGAAAACAGTCGAGCATATAAAAACAGTGCTTCGATGAACCTTTTTTCTCACTACCTGTCTGAAGCGTTTGTATTCAATTTTTAGCTGGAATACAGTATGTTCAATGCCTGTTATTTGGTAGCATAAATTGATAATTAGAAACCTGGACCTGGAGTTAACGAGAAAATGCGTATCACCAAAGTAATTGCTTTACCTTTCCTGTTTGCCGCTTTAAATGTGAGCGCTAATGAATACCCCACCATCGACTCTGTTCGGGAAGTTGTCAGCTGCATGGCTGAAAATGGCGAGCAATCGGAGGAGACCCTGTATGCCTGCTCCTGCCGCTTCGACAGGATTAAAGCTGCTTTTACTTTCAGGGAATACTCAGATGTATCTTTCTACCTTAGAAACAAGGCTATGCCCGGTGAAAAAGGTGCGGTGATTAGAGATCTTGGAAAAGCAACAAAAGATCTTCGGGCCCGCTATGAAAAGGTTGAAACGGAAGCCCGGAAAAATTGCCCGATCGCAAAGCGGGTTGTCAGGAAAACCCAGTAGAGTAGCCGCGGGCTTTCCAACAGCTCTTATCAAATAGCTATTACGTGGAGCTCCTGACTTCGTAACTGGAGCTCCATGTCTTGTTTTGTGTGTCGGTCGCTTCTACAGTCATTTCCCCTTCACCTTTCGGTTTAAAGTAAAACCTGAAGCTGGGGTCCATGCTCACTGAAAACGTAAGCTGGGCGGTCATTATTGTTTTACCCTCGTAGCCAACCTTTAGCTCACGGATAAAATGTGGCGGAGGCATTACGCGCGAGCCAATTCTCATTGGCTGAAGGCCGGTAATGTTAGGGTGCTTGATTTTGAGCTGCACCAGGTTTGGTTTGTCCAGTTCAAGCTCGCCAACGCTTCGAATTTTCATTTTGCCCATATTCGCGATTGACTCATCAATACTTTTGGGTGGAGGTGCTGAGCAGGCCCCGGTAGCGCGGACGAAACTCTTGGCCATGTAAAGTTCGCCTGTGTTCATTTCTGCAATGGCGCGCACATAGGTAAAATCATCCACCCTGACTCTCATGGCAAGGTCGGCCTTACCACTGTCTTTCGTTAGTTCAAAAATACCAACCAGGGGCAGAGGGTTTTTGTCGATATAGATGTGAATCTTGCTGATGTACCGGTTTTCAGTTTGTGGGACCTTGGTATGTACTGAGATCGGCACAACGGTTGCGTCCTCCGCCCGGTAAGGAGCTTTTACTTCAAGTACATTTTGTTCTGCACCTTCGATAATCTTTCTTGACTGAAACGCTCCTTCCTGCAGTTTTTCCCACACCGCGTCTGATTGCTTTTGTCGAAAGTCCGCTGGCGCCACGTCCGCATGCAAAGATGTGAATGCAGTTGAAAGGATTAATATAGCTGTGCTTAGCGTGGTGCAGATAACGCGATTGAGAGTTTCCATTTCCTGTGGTCCCCTGGTACCGATTTAAAAAAAGAACATTATAAAACTTTTAGACCACTGGAAAGCGTTTTGTTCCTGCGTTTAAAGACCGATTTTGTAGAGGTAAAGTGGCATTGCCAGGCGAAAAAATCACCGGACAAGATGCAATGACGTCAATGTTGCAAAGCAATAGAGGAGATGCAGCGCTCGAGGGGCCTGTTACAGTTGTAACACCAGCGTTTAATAAAGTTCATTAAGTCCTTGTTATTAAAATGAAAAAACTGTTTTTTTCTGTTTTTGAAGGGCCGTTGTTTTTTGGGAATATTAGCTTGCTTGTACTAGGAAAGTTTCCTAATATATTAGCCACTTAGTGCAGGAAGCATAATAAAAAGCTGCAGGAATTAAGGATAAGAAAAATGGCAGCGCCCGATGGAGTTATTACGTCGCTGTAGATGTACCATCATACTTGACACATTTAATATCACATGTGGAACGGCCCGGAATGGGAAGGTCTGAACAGGCAGGCCCTGAGGTTGTGCTTACGATATAAATCGACAAAAGGGACCATGGTCCCTTAAAGAAAGATAGACAATAAGAACTTAAGTATGACGTCTACAATTTGCGGTAGGTATCAAAAAATGTCAGAAAGTCTTATCCGTCAGGGATGGTCTTGCTGATGTCGTTCGTCAGTCCGTCCATGTCTATCAATACGAGCGCTTACTCTTGCTCACCATTCACGAATTCACTTGTAGTGATTAGCTCTTTGCCACCAATCGATCTCGGGGTGTCGAAGGGTTTATTTGTCTAGTCTCGAGATCAATCACATGATCAACTAATAATAGAGGAGGAGGTCATGAGTAAATTATCCTTGAGGTATTGGATGATTGCCGCCCTGGCTCTGATGGTTCCTTTGTCAGTTAGCGCGAACGATGAAGTTCGTAAGCTGATTGATAATCCGAACTACTGGGCTTTCCCGGGTGGCGATTACAACAACTGGCGTTATTCTGAGTTGAAGCAAATCAACAATAAGAATGCCGGTAACATTGTAACGGCCTGGACGTTTTCAACCGGTCGTTTACAAGGTCACGAGGGTGGTCCCCTGGTTCTGCCGCCAAGTGCGACAGGCCTGGATTCCGATCATCTTTACATTCACTCTTCTTTCCCAAATGATGTTTTCGCCATCAATCTTGATGACCTGACCATCACCTGGGCATATGAGCCACAGCAGAATGAAGCAGAAACCGTTCCGGTTATGTGCTGCGACATTGTGAACCGTGGTTTGGCGTACAGCATGGGGCAGATTTATCTGCAGCAGGCTGACTCCAAGCTGGTTGCTCTGGATGCCAAGACCGGTAAAGAAAACTGGAGCGTCTTCCAGGGTAGCGAAATCACAGGTGATGTGAATTCCAAAGAAGGCCGCGGCGTCGGTCCTGCTAGCGGAATGACCAACACCAACGCTCCTCATCCTATGAACGACAAGGTTATCACCGGCTGTTCCGGTGCTGAGTTTGGCGTTCGCTGCTGGATTGCTGCCTACAATGCCAAAGACGGTAGCCTGGCATGGCGTGCTTTCAGCATGGGTCCTGACGAAGATATCCTCTTCGACAAGAACACCACCTCACTGGGCAAAAAGGTTGGCAAAGACTCATCTTTGAAAACCTGGTGCTCAAACTCCGACTGGAAAGCACCTTCTCGTGGTCCTAACAAGTGTAAAGGCCTGAGCGACCAGTGGAAAACTGGTGGTGGTTCCGTATGGGGCTGGTGGCCAGCAGACTTTGAAGAAAACCTGGTCTACTACGGCTCTGGTAACCCTTCAACCTGGAACCCTGTCGTTCGCCCGGGTGACAACAAGTGGTCCATGACCATTTTTGCCCGTGACATCGACACCGGTGTTGCACGCTGGGCTTACCAGATGACACCTCATGATGAGTGGGATTATGACGGTATTAACGAAATGATCCTGGTTGACATGAAAGTCAAAGGTAAGAAGACACCTGCCCTGGTTCACTTTGATCGTAACGGCTATGCCTACACGATGAACCGAAAGACTGGTGCCCTGCTTGTTGCTGAGAAGTATGACCCGGCCGTTAACTGGTCAACCCACGTTGACATGAAGACGGGCTATCCTCAGACCCTGGACCAGTACAGCACACACCACAACGGTGAAGATGTTGTTTCCAAGGACATCTGTCCTGCTGCCCTGGGTACCAAGGACCAGCAGCCTTCTTCATACAGCCCACGTACTGGCCTGTTCTACGTACCGACCAACCACGTATGTATGACTTATGAGCCTGTAAGTTATGCTGCTGGTGGTAACCAGTACGTTGCTGGACAGCCTTACGTTAACGCCAACCTCACCATGTATCCTGCCGGTGCTGTAATGAAAGACGGTACGGACAACATGGGTAACTTCATCGCCTGGGACGCTGACAAGGGTAAGATCGTATGGTCTATTCCTGAGCAGTGGTCAGTATGGAGTGGCGCTCTGGCTACCGCTGGTGACGTTGTGTTCTACGGAACACTGGAAGGTTACGCCAAAGCTATTGACGCCAAGAGCGGCAAGCTGCTTTGGAAGTTCAAGACTCCTTCCGGCATCATTGGTAACTTCCACACCTGGCAGCACAAGGGTAAACAGTATGTCGGTGTTCTGTCCGGAATTGGTGGATGGGCCGGCGCTGTTGTTGCTATCCCTGGCCTAGCTGCTGCACCAGACACCGCAGCTCTGGGTGCTGTAGGCGGTTATCGTAAACTGCTTAACTCAGCACGTAATGCTGGTGTCCTGATGGTGTTCAGCCTGCCTTAAACTAAGTAATTAGTTTTAAAAAGGTACAAGGATCCCCGGTACTGCAAGGTACCGGGGATTTTTTTTGACCCGCCCGGCATAATTTGGGCTATGTTCTGCCCATTGCTGAAAAGTTCCCGAGAATCTTCCAGAACTAGCGCTTGTTAGCGTTGTCTGAACTACCAGGAAAAGCTCCTTTGGGTGATTCCCGGAGTGCATTTCCTGACACCTTGAATTAAAATACGGGTTTTTTTCGGCTGGTTGTCTGTAATAGACAGAACAGAATCCAGGTAAATTGGAACCGCCTGTTATGATTTCAGGCACAAGATGTGGAGAATTCGCATGGGTATAAATAAGTACATTATTCGGCTTGTAACGGCACTGGTGCTTGCTACAGGCTTTACAACAGTCACGATGGCAGCAGACCATACGATCAACGCTGAAGCCAGGCGTTTTAATCCGGACATAGTGACTATAGCACCAGGTGATACTGTCGGTTTTGTCAATATGACTTCTCACAACGCAGTATCAATAGACTCCATGCTTCCGGAAGGCGCGGAACCGTTTCGCGGAAACCTGGGTGAAAACCTCAAGCTGACGCTCGATATTGAAGGCATTTACGCCTACGTGTGTGAACCTCATCTTGGTTTCGGTATGGTTGGCCTGATTATTGTTGGTGAACCTGTAAACCTGGAAGCAGCGAGGGAAGCGGCCTTACAGCTGCAGGGACCCTATCGCCGTATTCTCGGAAAATTGAAAAAAGTCCAGCCACCAGCTAAATAAAGATTTACTGGAATGGATTTACCAGGGGTATAAAACTCATGTCCAAATCATTTACGATCGCTGTTTTTTCAGCTTTCCTGCTTGTCTCCTTTTCCCTGAGCGCCCAGGTAGACAAGGAAGCGCTGCGGGTCTGCGCGGATCCTTTTAACCTTCCATATTCAAACAAGGACAGTGAAGGGTTTGAAAACAAGATCGCAGAATTGTTTGCTGCGGACCTGGGGTTGCCCGTGAAGTATGAGTGGTTTCCCCAGCGAATGGGATTTATACGAAATACCCTTAAAGCTGAAGGCGACGATGGCAAGTATAAATGTGATCTCGTGATAGGCGTGCCTGATCGCTTTGAGCTTGCGGCAACAACAAAACCCTACTATGCCTCTACCTATGCGTTTGTATATTCAAAAGGTCGAGGCCTGGACAGTGTCAAAACTGCTGCTGACATCAAGAAATTGAGTGATGAGCAAAAGCAGGCGATTCGTGTCGGGGCTTTTGACCGTGGTCCGGGGCAGCTCTGGCTGTTTAAAAACGGTTTATTCAGCCAGATGAGGCCCTACATGGCCCAGTCCGGGGATGTCAGGACCAACCCCATCGATATCATGGACGACATTGTTGCTAACAAAATTGATGCCACAGTCATCTGGGGGCCAATCGCGGGGTATTACGCGAAAAAACACAGCGACAAGAACCTGGTCGCCGTACCTTTGCCAAGCGGCAAGGATAACCCCGAGATGAAATTCAATTACAACATGGCGATGGCTGTTCGCTACGGGGAAAATGAATGGAAAGCCCGGGTAAACAGGTTTATTGATGAGAATAATGAGAAGATCCTCAGTATTCTTGAAGACTATGGGATTCCACTCGGTGAGATCACCGAAACAAAGGGTGATGATGATGACTAAACGATGCTTGATACCAGGAGTCCGGTTTTCACTGGCGCTTATTTTGTCCCTCGGTGCAAGTGGCCTGGTAACAGTAACGGCCGAGGAAGTGACAGCTGAAGTTAATATCGAAACTGAAGACTCCGTGGGTAGAATGGGGGATTCAGCTGTTGTTGACCCTGAGACTTTTGAGTTTTCTGCGGCAGAGAGAAAACTTTGGTTGAACGATCATTTACAAAATGTGGAAAAACCTGCCCGTCTTTATTACGAGTTTGTTAAGACGGGGTCTTATGAAGAGGGGTTTACCGACGCTGTTTACCTGGATATCGTGGCAGTTAATGATGATGGTAGTAAGGATGCGCAACTTGAGTTTTTTACTGCGGACCGCCGCCAGGATGCGGGTCGCGATAACTTGACGAATGTAACGGGTAACCCTGTGATCGGTATTTATATGCAGGGCGATGTGGTAGAAATGAACCGGATTACCGACGGGCACTGGCGATATTTCCAGAGAAGAATCAAGCTGGCTATTTCTGACGACGCCAAAATTTCGCCAGTTGACATAGATTTTAATGGAAAAACCATTGAAGGGGAGAAAATTGCATTTCACCCTTACCTGAAAGATCCGAGACGAAAAGACTTTGCCCGCTTCGCGGATAAATCCTATGAGTTCATATTTTCTGACAGTATTCCCGGCTCGCTATACCAGATTCGTACAGTTATACCGGATAATTCTAAAAAGGGCGGCGAAGCCCTGATAGAAGAAACGCTGACTCTTAAAAGCTACGAGGTAAAGAGCTAGCTTTACCTGCCCGGGTTTCTCGCTGCTAGGCTGCGCTGAGTTTTACGGCGCAGTACTTAAATTCCGGTATTTTACCAAACGGGTCGAGCGCCTCATTTGTGAGCAAATTGGCGGCGGCTTCCTTGAATGCGAAAGACATTAACACGACGCCGGGTTGCATGTGGATCGTTGGCCTGGCCTTGACTTCTATTTTGCCCCTGCGTGACTCAATGGATATCATCCCGTTATCGGCGATGTCCAGGTTCTGCATGTCTTCCGGGTTAATAAAAACGGTTGGTACAGGCTCAATAGCATCCAGGACAAACGAATGCCGTGTCATGGTTCCGGTGTGCCAGTGTTCCAGCTGACGTGCGGTGATAAAGACAAAGGGATACCGATCATCGGGTAACTCGTCGGCTTCAATATGTTCTGCCGGGACAAATCTTCCTTTACCATCATCGGTGGGGAATTCGCCACCACGGAATATTACCGGCTCTCCGGGATCACCCTCGTTTTGCAGGGGGTAGGTAAGGGAGTGTTCCTGCTCAAGTCTTTCCCAGGTGATACCGCCCATGCTCGGAGTCGCCTGCCTGACTTCTTCAAATACCTTTTTCGCAGAATCATAGTGCCAATTGAGGCCGATTCCCCTTCCAAGCTCATTGATGATCCACAGGTCCTGTCTTGCTTCTCCCGGGGGGTCAATGGCCTGCCTCGCTAACTGTACCCGCCGGTCAGTATTGGTGAAGGTGCCACTTTTTTCGGCAAAAGCAGAGGCTGGTAGTATCACATCCGCGAAACTGCATGTTTCGGTAAAAAATATGTCCTGTATCACCAGGTGTTCCAGCTTGGCAAGTGCTTCGCGTGCATGGTTAAGATTGGGGTCAGACATGGCAGGGTTTTCACCCATGATATACATACCCCTTATTTCATCGTCGTGGATGGCATGCATGATCTCTACGACGGTCAGGCCCGCTTTTGAATCAAGCTCAGTGCCCCAGAGATCCTCGAATTTTTCGCGTGCCCGGGCGTCGCTTACCGGGCGATAGTCCGGATACATCATAGGAATCAGCCCGACGTCGGATGCACCCTGGACATTGTTCTGGCCACGCAGCGGATGCAGACCGGTGCCTGGCCTGCCAACCTGCCCGGTCAGCAGGGCAAGCGAAATCAGGCAACGGGCGTTATCCGTACCGTGAACATGCTGGGAAATTCCCATGCCCCAGAAGATTATGGACTTATCGGCGGTGGCATAGAGCCGAGCGACGGTTCGAATAGTATCTGCATCGATTCCGCATATGCGACTGACTTTCTCAGGGTCATAGTCCTGGACGGTTTTCTTCAGTTCCGCGAAACCGTCAGTATGCTGTTCAATAAACTCCCTGTTTTCAAGGCCCTCGTCAATGATGGTGTGCATTATTGCATTGAGCAGGGGCACATCGGTGGAAGGACGCAGGGGCAGATAATGCTCGGCATGTCGAGCCATTTCCGAGGCGTACGGCTCGATGACAATCAACTTGCTACCATTACGCACAGCATTTTTCATGAAAGTTGCTGCAACCGGGTGATTTGCCGTAGGTCGTGCCCCTATCACTATCATCACATCCGCAGTAGTGCCATCTTCGACCTGGTTTGAAACAGCCCCGGAACCAATGGTCTCAAGTAATGCTGCCACCGAAGAGGCATGGCAAAGCCTGGTACAGTGATCGACGTTGTTATTGCCAAACCCGGTTCGAACCAGTTTCTGAAACAGGTAAGCTTCCTCGTTGCTTCCCTTGGCGCTACCAAAGCCGGCGAGTGCAGAGCTGCCGTTTCTTTGCTTGATTAGATTGATGCCATCACAGGCTTTTTGCAGGGCTTCTTCCCAACTGGCTTCACGGAAGTACTTGTGGATGTCCTCCTGATCGATCAGCTCAGGGGTCTTGCCGGCATCATCACGGCGGATAAGGGGCCTGGTAAGGCGATCCGGATGGTGTACATAGTCAAAACCGAAACGCCCCTTCACGCACAGGCGGCTCTGGTTTGCCGGGCCATTTCGACCTTCGACGTACTGGATCTTGTTATCCCTGATATTGAAGGTGAGCAGACAGCCAACCCCGCAGTAGGGGCAAATGGAATCAACTTTCCTGTCAGGTAGCTCTGCGGCGACATTATTTGCCGGCATAAGCGCGCCGGTAGGGCAGGCCTGGACACATTCGCCACAGGCAACACAGGAGCTATCGCCCATGGGGTCACCGATATCAAAGGTGATTTCAGAGTGCTTTCCACGAAATGCATATCCGATGACATCGTTGGCCTGTTCTTCACGACAGGCCCGGACACAGCGATTGCACTGAATACAGGCATCAAGATTGACAGACATGGCCGGGTGCGAATTATCACTTGCAGGCTGCTCTCTTTGTTCGAAGCGCGGCTCTTTTACATCGAGTTGATCGCACCAGTAATCCAGCTCTGAAGTCGGTGTGTACGGCGATTTGCCCTGCTCGGGCATATCGGACAACAGCAGCTCCAGGACCATTTTCTGGGAGTGAAGGGCCCTGTCGCTATTGCTTTGCACTTTCATGTTTTCAGTGGGAACGCGACAGGGCCATTTTCTGGGAGTGAAGGGCCCTGTCGCTATTGCTTTGCACTTTCATGTTTTC
>CAZXDV010000012.1:0-26670 GCA_964639535.1 uncultured Enterobacteriaceae bacterium
AGGGAAAACATAAAAAAAGTGCTTGCAGAACTGGATGGGCTGCAGCCCGTCAACGTCTAAAAAATGCAGTGCCTGGCGTAGTCCTTTGCTTCATTTGCCGTCCATTCGCCTTTTGGCTTTCCTTTGAGGTTTTCGCACCAGGCATCACTGCCGATTTCCGGCGAACATCCCGGCAGAATAATCCAGCACAGCATTAGCACACAAAACGCTTTCATTTTCATTGCCTGTTTCCTCGCGGGGAATGAAATTTACCAGTAAACAAAAAGGACATTGCTTTCAACCTTGCACTCATAAGATGTCAGCGACCGCTCGCCTCCCTCGATACAACGACCGTCATGTAGTGAGAAAAGCCATTGATGAACCGGGCAACGGATTTCAAGTTCGGCATTACACTCAGCAGGGAGCCGCCCTGACTGGTGCGGGCATCGCCGGTCATAGACCGTGCAGGTTTCGTCATTCTTCAGCACGATCAGTTCACGCTTATCCACAGGACCGCAAAAATTTACCCCTTCATCAAGCTCACTCACGGGGGTGATCTCGTGCCATGACTTTTTATCCCTTATATGCTCCACTTGAAACCCGGGTATGTCCATGTCCAGCAATATATCGGTTGCCCAGACAATCTTGCTAAGCCCCAGGGTTGGGAAGGCGACAAACAGCGCGTCGATGATTTCTACAGGGCTTAAACCCGTGTCGAGCCCCCGCCTGACGTATTGCCTGAGGCCTCTCTCTGTCTGGTTGTCTACCTTGGTGATAATGGAAATTATTGCGCGGGTTTTATCGTCCAGGTGCTGACCGGATTGCTTGATAAATGAAAAATAGTCTCGCATTGCATCCGGCTTGACTTCCATCAGGTATTTCAACGCATCACTCATTACCCGTCGACCTCATTTGTTTGCGTCTTGTCTCCCCAATTTACCGGCTGCATTGTGACCTTGTACTCCTGTTCCGGATTGGCCAGGTGAGAGAGAATATTGACGGATTGGACCTCTTTCACATACTCGGTATGCAAGAGCATCACCTGGATCATCGGGTCTTTTGTTTCCTGCAGGCTACTGCCCTTGTCAAAAAAAAGGGTGCGGCGAGATGTTCTTGTTCCTGAAAATTTGATTATAACCCTGCCGGGTTTCCTCGTTTCTTTCTGTGTACAGGCGTTCCAGCTTCCCAGCTGAAAACAGCGGGCCCGGGCACCCTGGATAGGCGCCATGCTCACGCGGTCAAACAAGCGAAAATGTACCTCGTGAAGCACGTAACTTTTTTCCTCCTTGATTCCAAAAAAACCGACATAGTCGGCTGCAACGATGACCAGGGCAAAAGGAAGCAAAAAGACGGTCGTGAGCAGAAATGTCCTGGGCATGAGCCGAGGTAATTCCTTGATCCGCCTAACCCAGTTTTTACTCCACATATCAATAATTTATTTTGTATAATTTACCAAGGCTGGTAGGATGACACGTTCTGAAATAACAATAAACCCTGTAGAATCCGGCTTGTAGTCTCAGGGTATAAATCTAAAATAATCAATCGCTTGTGTTAAGAATAAATCGCATACACGAGGACGTTTATGGCACTTGAATATGAGCTGGCGGGGTCGCAAATAGATGGTACCCGGGGTTACCAGGAAGATGCATTCCTGATTACCCATCTCACCGACAGCGAAGGCAACCCTGCAGCGCTGGTCATCGTCGCCGATGGTATGGGCGGACATGCAGCCGGTAACGTGGCAAGCAACATGGCCGTCCAGGCATTTAACAAGCACGTTTCTGCCAATTATCCCACTGACAGGCTATCGGAAGTCCTGCGCGAATGCGTACACCAGGCTAACAACTCCATAAAAGAGACCATCGCCGAAACCCCGGCCCTCTCAGGCATGGGCTGCACCATGGTGGCAGCGGTACTTGAAGGCAACAAGATGACCTGGGCCAGTGTCGGTGACAGCCATGTTTACCTGATTCGCGACAAGGAATTAATCAAGAAAAACGACGACCACAGTTATGGCGGTTTTCTTGATCGCATGGCGGCCGCGGGCACCCCGGTAGAGCAGGAAGAAGGCCTGTCCAGGAATATGCTCATGAGCGCCATCATGGGTGACGAAATCAATGAAATTGACGTGCCGGATGAGCCATTTGAATTACAAAGCGGTGACAGGATCCTGATTTGTAGTGACGGAATGGATACCCTGAGCGCTGGAAAGATAATCCAGTATTCAGAGTGGTCAGAGTCGACCAAGGAATGTGCCGATGCCCTGATGCAGGCCGTCGAAGATGTTGGCATGCCCAAGCAGGACAACACCACCGCAGTGGTAGTTAATGTAAAGGACAAGGCAGCGGCTGCAGCACCGGCTGCAAGCGAGCCAGTTGCCGAGGAAAGTGCCGCAGAAAAGCTGGATGATACCGCCGAGATTAGTCTTGATGCGACCGGCCCGATGGAGCAGGTCGAACCGGATACTGTGCCGGAGCCCCCACCAGAGCCCGCGCCACAATACCAGGAAGCGGAAGAAGAAAAATCCGGCAAGGGAATGCTGATCGGCATTGCTGCCGCTGTGCTGATTGCAGTTGGTGCCGGTGCATTTTTCATGATGGGAGGCAAGGAGTCCTCACCTGCTTCGGTGACAACCACTGCAAGTTCATCTGAGGAGGTCGTGGAAGAGGAACTGGTAGATGAAGAGGTGGTACAGGAAGTGGTTGAAGATGCGGCTGCAACTGCCTCCACGGCAGCTACTACAGAGCCAGAAACGGCAAGTGCAGCAACCAGCGAGCCCGCCGAGGCCAGCAGTGCAGATACTAACAAGAAGGAATTCCAGGACAAGTTAAAGGATGGTACGCCGGGGCCAATGATGGTGCGTATTCCCGCCGGTGAGTTTGACATGGGAAGCTCCGGCTCCTCCCGGCATGCTGATGAACGGCCGAGACACAGGGTCAAGGTAAGGGAGTTTGCCATCAGCAAGCATGAAATTACCTTTGCAGAATACGAAAAGTTTGTTGCCGCTACCGGGCGAAAGTCCCCGGATAACCTTTACATGGAAAAAGAGACACACCCGGTCATTTTCGTTACCTGGGATAATGCTTACTACTACGTTAAGTGGTTATCCGAGCAGACAGGCGAACGGTATAGACTACCTTCTGAAGCCCAGTGGGAATATGCTGCCGGAACCGGGAAACGTTCACCCTTCTGGTGGGGATTCAAGGAGGAACCAAAGCGAGCTCACTGCTTCGGTTGCGGCTCAGGGCTTGATCCGCGAAAGCCGACAAAGGTTGCCAGCTTTGGGGCAAATGGTTTCGGGCTGTTTGATACTGCGGGTAATGTTGCTGAATGGGTTCACGACTGCTGGCATGATAATTACAAGAATGCGCCGAGCATGGACGAAGTCTGGGAAGGCGGTGACTGCGCTTTTCGCGTTGCGCGTGGCGGCTCCTACAGCAGCCCACCTCAGTCAATTCGACATCAAAAAAGAGACAAGTACAAATCCGATTCGGCTTACGATCATATCGGGATCCGCGTAGTAAGGGATCTTAACTAGCCCGTACTAACTTCTTCAGTATCGTGTTCCAATTCGCCTTTTTGCATAAGGTAGAAGATGAGCAGCATCGCCGGTATTCCCAGCGCCCCTGAGTAGAGGAAGAATGTTGCATACCCGGCGCTATCTACCACGACCCCGGCAAAGCCTCCTATGACCTTACCGGGTAATGTCATTAATGAACTGAACAGCGCGTATTGTGTGGCCGTGTAGGCCGAGTTGGTCAGGCTGGAGAGGTATGCAATAAACGCCGAGATCGCAATACCACCGCTGAGGTTGTCAGCGCTGATGACAAGGGCGAGGTTGATTGTGCTGGTTTCGCCAAAAACCAGCACGAGAAAAAGCAGGTTTGTCAGCATGACAAGTACTGCGCCAAGTAACAGCGGTTTCAGCAGTCCGAAGCGCACAACCAGTACTCCCCCTACTCCAGCACCAAGTATGGTCATGAAAAAACCATAGGCTTTTGAAATGACGGCGATATCGGTTTTACTAAAGCCCTTGTCAAGATAAAACGGGTTTGCCATCACGCCCATGGTGATATCGCTGATCCGATAGCTGCCAATCAGCAGGAGCAGGACCAGCGCCAGCCAGCCGTTTCTTTTGAAAAAATCCGCGAAAGGATTGAACACTGCATTTACAAACCAGTGCGAGATTTTCTCCAGGTGCCCGCTACCTTCGGCACCGCTCCCTGGCTGCTGTTCCGCAATTGCGCTCCGGGGCTCACTGATCACTAATGTTGTGCAGACGCCAACCAGCATGAGGCCGGCCATGCCGCAGTAGGCTGTTTGCCAGGAGTAGTTATCTGCCAGCAGCAAGGCGCCTGCTCCTGCGGCCAGTAATGCAGTTCGATAACCAAGCACATAGCTGGCAGCCATAGCTCCCTGCCACAGTTTATCGGCAGCCTCGATGCGGTAGGCATCAATAACAATATCCTGGGTGGCGGAACCAAAGGCCACGATAACGGCGAAAATCGCCATGTACTGCAGCTGGCTTGAAGGTTCATTAAACGCCATGCAGAGTAATGCCATGCAAATAAGCAATTGTGCGATTAGCATCCATGCCCGCCGTTTACCAAGTTTTCGGGTTAGAACAGGTAGTGGTAGCTGGTCGATTATTGGCGCCCAGAAAACCTTGATTGAATAGGTGATGCCGACCCAGCTGAAAAATCCGATGGTTGTGCGGGATACCCCTGCCTCTGTTAGCCAGGCTGAAAGTGTCGTAAACACGAGAAGGAATGGCAAACCGGCTGAAAATCCCAGGAACACCATGGCAATTACCCTGGGCTGCATGTAGACAGCAAAGGCTTCACGCCAGCTCTGTGTCCCGGTTTGCAAGTTGTTGTTCACATTCATTAGTATCGCAGACATGGGCATAGAAATAGAGAGAAAATTTCTCGTCGCTAATGAAGCATGGCGTATTGAGGCAACGGCAAGTATTGAGATTCGCCAGGCTTACCTGGCCAATACGTCCCTGTCATCTATTCGAGTAAGGACAGCCGGAGAGAAAGCGAACATCAACATAAAGCAAATGCAAATTGGGCCAAGTCACGGCGAGTTTGAATATGAGATACCGCTGAAAGATGCCGAGGAGATGCTCGCCGGATTGTGTGAGACCGGGGAAATTGTCAAAACACGTTATTACGTGGATGTGGCTACCCACACGTGGGAAATTGACGTCTTTGCCGGCGCCAATGCCGGGCTGGTTATAGCGGAAATTGAGCTTGCCAGTGTTGATGAAGAGTTCTTAAAACCAGGATGGCTCGGGCGCGAGGTTACGCATGAGGAAAGATACTATAACGTAGCCCTTGCACATTGCCCGTGGAGCGAATGGAGCGACTGAACTTACTCGTGGCTTATTTCAGCCGGCCTGAGGAAAAACCAGGCGATATAGGCAAGTGGCCAGACAAGTAAAACCATGTACAGGCCCTTCACCAGTGCGAGGGTGCCGGCCGCGATAAATATTGCTGGAAGTATAAGTCCCTTCCAGCCTGCTCCGCGGGTTGCTGCGTCACCGTAAATCCACAGGGTGCTGCAGACATAGAGGGAGCAAAAAAGGATAAATACCAGGACGTCCATCGAGCTTGCCAGGGATATAGTCATAATCGCCTCAACCTTTAATTTTTCATGTGGTGCTTGCTATGCACGGCTCGCATGCTTGCGTTGGCAACGAGGGCAATAAATAGCAGTACCGCCATCAGGTACATGGTGGAATTGTACAGTCCCGGTGTTGGGTCAATTGTCCCGGCGGGAGCGATTTCCATCAGCTTGGTGATGGTCACGGTTTTTGCCGCCACCAGCTGCTCCGCCTGTTCAACGCCGGCTCCAAACTTCTCCTGGAAAGCGGCGGGGTCGATCTTGCTGATAAGATCATTAATAGCACGATTGACTGATATTTCACGAAGCGAGGTAATTGCCAGCGGTCCAAAAACGCCGGCACTGCTCCAGGCCGTCAGTAAACGCCCATGTATGCCTCCTACGTATCGCGTGCCAAAGATATCGGCCAGGTAAGCAGGTATCGTGGCAAAGCCGCCTCCATACATGGTGAATATGATCATGGTCGCAGCATAAAAATAGACCAGCCACACCACTCCCGGGTTAATGCTGACCTGCTGTGCCGTGTAGGGAATCGAGCAATACAGCAATATCCCCAGTGTAAAAAATATCCAGTAGGTGTTTCTCCTGCCCAGGTAGTCGGATGCACTGGCCCAGATAAAGCGCCCGACCATGTTAAACAGGCTGATCATCAATACATAGGTTGAAGCAAAACCGAAGTCAACGATGTTTGGCAGAGTTGTACCAAATATTTCTGTCATCATGGTCTTGGCAACTGCCAGTACCCCGATACCCGCAGTCACGTTGAAGCAAAGCACAATCCAGAGCTGGTAAAACTGCGGTGTTTTCAGGGCCTGGTCAATATGCACATGATGCTGGGTAATCATGCCACTTTGCGCTTCTTCCGGGGGTGGCTCCCAACCGGCGGGTTTCCAGCCCTCTGCCGGCACGCGGTAGGCAAATGCGGCGCACATCATGATGACGAAATAGATAATGCCAAGGCTGAAAAACGCCTGGGCCACGCCAACAGTCCCGGTGCCCACCAGGTAAACCCCTTCTGCGCCCGGTGCAATCATGTTTGCCACCTCGCTACCGCTGACAACGACCACTTCTCGCATGGACCCCGCCACCTCTGCGAGACGCCTGCCTGACTCATCGGTAACCAGCGTGATGCTGTCAATGCTGCCGAGATAATCGGCACTGACATGGAAAAACCGGATAAGGGGTTCAATCATGAACTTTGCAATCATGGCTCCCCCGCCAAAGCCCATGATGGCCATGCCGGTCGCCATACCGCGACGGTCCGGGAACCAGCGAATCAGTGTACTGACTGGCGAAACATAACCCAGGCCCAGGCCACATCCACCGATAACCCCGTAACCGAGATACAGCAGCCACAATTGACCGCTGATTATGCCAAATCCGCCGACAATAAAGCCTCCGCCCCAGCAGCAGGCGGCCACAACACCCACCGTTCTCGGCCCGACCTTTTCAAGCCACTTTCCCGCCACCGCAGCGGCGAGACCAAGAAATACGATGGCGACGGTAAATACCCAGACAACGCTTTTTAATGACCAGTCATCGGCGGCACTGGTGACAACGCCAATACGCTTGATAAGTGCAGGGTTAAAAAGACTCCAGGCATAAACCGAGCCTATGCACAGGTGAATCCCCAGCGCGGCCGGGACGATCAGCCAGCGGTTGAAGTCCGCTGGCGCGACGATTCTTTCTTTGGACAGTAGTTTCCCCATGAACGAGCCCCAATTATTATTCTTGTTGCTTTAATACAGATATCAGGCCTCTGGCTGCACCAAATAAGGGCTCATATCCTCGCTATCGAAGCTCTGGAGGATGGCCAATCAGGCCAGCTACGTCAAGCCCGAGAGGGCCTAATATCTTTGACGCCCATGCACTTCACACGTACAATTCCATTCCTGGCTGATGCCAGGTAATTGTTTTAATATCAAATACTAACAAGCCCCGTTTATATATGAATTCAGTAACTCCTGGTGTAGAAAAACTGGTCGACAAGTTTGGTCGAACGGTTGACTACGTGCGTATCTCGGTAACTGACCGCTGTGACTTCCGCTGCGTCTATTGCATGGAAGAAGAAATGACTTTCGTACCGAGAGCGCAGTTGCTGACCCTGGATGAAATTCATCGTATCGGCCAGGCATTCACCGAGCTCGGGGTCAGCAAGATTCGAATCACCGGTGGCGAGCCGCTGGTCAGGCGAAATGTCATCAAGTTGTTTGAAGATCTTGGTCGCCTTCCCGGGCTGGAAGAGCTGGTGACTACTACCAACGGTTCCCAGCTTGTAAAGATGTCCCGCGATTTGAAAAATGCAGGGGTTAAGCGAGTTAATATCAGCCTGGATTCACTGGACGAGGAAAAGTTTCGTCGAATTACCCGGGTAGGCGAATTGTCGTCGGTACTTGCCGGTATTGATGCCGCTCTTGATGCCGGGTTTGAGAAAGTAAAAATTAATTCGGTGATTTTAAAAAACCGTAACCATGACGAGGTGCTGGACCTGGTCGATTTTGCCAGCTCAAAGGGAATGGATATCAGCTTCATTGAAGAAATGCCGCTGGGTGTAATTGCTGAACACGATCGCGCGGAAGCCTATTATTCAAGCGATCAGATCAGGGAAGACCTTCAGCAACGCTTTACCCTTGTACCCACCACAGAAAAAACCAACGGCCCATCCAGGTATTTTCGCGTAAAGGAAACCGGGACCCGGGTAGGATTTATTTCACCGCACAGCCATAACTTTTGTGGTGACTGTAATCGCGTGCGTCTGACCTGTGAGGGACGCCTGTTGCTGTGCCTGGGCCAGGAACATTCGGTGGATCTCAGGCACGTCTTACGCAGTCATCCCGGAGAACTTGAGCCACTGAAGAATGCCATCAGGGATTCCATGTCAATAAAGCCCAAGGGACATGACTTCGACCTGGCAGCCAAGCCAGTCATTTTTCGGCATATGAATGTAACCGGGGGTTAGTATCTCCGCATCTCCCTACAGACCCGAGCTAAGCCAGGCCGGGCTCTCCCCTACGCGAGCTGTAGTTGCACTTGATGAAAACCAGCAGCAGCGGGAAATGCACGTAGCCGACGAACGTCCGCTGACAATCTATCTTGACAGTTTTGAGATCGTTACACTGATGACAATAGGGACTCATCCAGAGTTGCTAAGTCTCGGTTACCTGAAAAACCAGGGTATCGTCAGCGACATCAACGAAATACGCTCTGTCCAGGTAGACTGGGAAGTCGGGGCCGCGGCGGTAACCAGCTTTTCAGAAAGGGATGACTGGATTGAAAAACTGGGCCCGCGTATCGTCACCACGGGCTGTGGACAGGGAACTGTATTTGGCGACATCATGGAGAATCTTGAGGATCTCAAGCTCAAGCCCCGACCACTGAAACAGTCTGAAGTATACGAGCTGCTTGGCAACCTGGGGCGACACAACGAGGTGTACAAGAACGCCGGGGCAGTTCATGGCTGCGCCCTTTGCAAGGGTACCGAGGTGCTCGTATTTATCGAGGATGTAGGCCGTCATAACGCCGTCGATGCCATTGCCGGCCTGATGTGGCTTGAAGGGATTGAAGGTCATGACAAGCTCTTTTATACCACGGGCAGGCTGACATCCGAGATGGTTATCAAGATTGCTCACATGGGTGTTCCCGCCCTGCTTTCCCGCTCGGGCATCACGCAAATGGGCTATGAACTGGCTCGCGAGCTCGACGTCATGATGTTTTCCCGTGCCAAGGGCCGACATTTCCTGCTCTACAACGGCCAGGAGCACCTCGAGTTTGATGTTGAATTACAGCCTAAGTGACGATCAATAAGCCTACATGTAGCGCGGTTATCCTTGCCGGTGGCCAGGCGCGGCGAATGGGCGGCACCGATAAGGGCCTGCTGATGCTGAACGGTAAGGCAATGATAGAACACATTATCGATGCCCTTGCCCCCCAGTGTGAAACCATCGTGGTTAATGCCAACAGGAACCTGGATAAGTACAGAGCCTGGAATTACCCCGTAATTGCTGACCTTGATAACAATTTTAACGGCCCACTGGCGGGAATGGCTGCCTGCATGAGCGCCATTGATAGCGAATTCATGCTAACGCTTCCCTGTGATTCGCCGCTTGTTGCAAATGATTATGCTGAGCGAATGCTTCTGACACAGCATGAAACAGCTGCCGATATTTGCGTGGCCCGTGATGAACAGCGAATACAGCCGGTCTTTTGCCTGTTAAAGTCCAGCCTGCTTGACTCTATGCTGTCCTACCTGGAGCAGGGTGAGAGAAAAATTGATCGCTGGTTTGAACAACATCAACTGGCCGAGGTTGATTTTTCAGATTCAGCTCACATGTTCAAGAACATCAATACACCGGAAGAACTTGAGAAAATGGAACAGGAGCTGTTACGTGAACCTGCCTGACATTCCCATCGTAGGTTTTGCGGCGTGGAGTGGAACAGGGAAAACAACCTTGCTCAGGCGATTACTGGCCATTTTTAACGAGCGTGGTATGAGAGTTGGCGTGGTCAAGCATGCACATCATACCTTTGATATCGACTATCCCGGAAAAGACAGCTACGAACTACGCAAGGCCGGGGCAAACCAGGTACTGATTGGCTCACGTAAACGCTGGGCGCTTATCACTGAGAACCTGGATAATGAGGATCGAAGCCTGGATTTCCATATCGCGAACCTTGATATTGAAAACCTCGACCTTGTCCTGGTTGAGGGTTTTAAGCCGGTAGTAATACCCAAGATTGAATTACATCGTCCCGCGCTGGGAAAGGAGCTTCTGTTCAAGGATGATGACAGCATCATCGCGATAGCCTCCGATGAAGAATTACCTGATACGGGCGATCTCCCCTGCTTCAACCTTAATAAGCCCGAAGAAATCGCACAATTCGTAATTGACCGTTTTTTAACTGAAGAGCAGACTTTAAATTAAATACCGGGAGAGTGGTGACCATGACCAGGGAATCCATAGTAAAAGACTTTAGTTGTATGGATGATTACGATCCGAATTCACTGCCGGCGGATGTGGCACTGGATACTATTGTTAATTCCCTCAACGAAATCCAGGGAGAAGAAAAAGTGCCTGTACGCAGCGCGCTGAATCGTATTCTTTCACAGGATATTCACTCTCAAATTAATGTCCCGGCAGGAATAAATTCTGCAATGGATGGGTATGCCCTGAATAGTTCAGATATTCCTGCTGATGGCGTCACGCAGCTTGATGTTGTGGGTACGTCCTGGGCTGGCATACCGCTTGAGCGCTCGATAAAACCCGGCGAGTGCGCCAGGATAATGACCGGGGCTATTTTGCCCGATGGAACGGATACGGTGATTATCCAGGAAAGTGTTGAGCGTGATGGTGACGTGATAAAGATGGATGGTGAGATAAGGCCGGGGGACAATGTTCGGCAGGCAGGCGAAGACCTTGCCATTGGTGACCTGGTACTGGGCAGGGGCAGCAGGATTACCGCCGCTGATCTTGGGCTGCTTGCCTCGCTGGGCATGCCCGAAGTCATGGTCAAGCGTCGATTGCGTGTTGCCTTCTTCTCAACAGGCGATGAATTACGCTCGGTGGGTGAGCAGCTTGATCCCGGTAGCGTTTACGACAGTAATCGCTACACCTTGTTTGGCATGCTTACGCGGCTGGGTTGCGATTTACTTGATATGGGCGTTGTCAGGGACAAGCGGGAAGATGTGGAGAAAGCGTTTGTTGATGCAGCCGCAAATGCCGACGTGGTTATTACTTCCGGTGGCGTATCTGTTGGAGAGGCGGATTTTGTAAAGGAGACGCTGGAAAAACTTGGCAAGGTGGAGTTCTGGAAGGTCGCCATGAAGCCGGGGCGTCCGCTGGCCTTTGGGCGCGTACAGGATGCGGCATTTTTTGGCTTGCCGGGAAACCCGGTATCGGTCATGGTCACCTTTTACCAGTTTGTCCAACCCTCATTGCGAAAGCTGATGGGAGAACCGAACACGCAAAACCTGACGGTAAAAGTGCGCTCAGCCAGCAAGCTGAAAAAGCGCCCCGGAAGGATGGAATACCAGCGCGGTGTATTACAGCGTAACGAGGATGGCGAGCTACAGGTTCACAAGACCGGGGCGCAGGGGTCCGGGATCTTGAGTTCAATGTCCCAGGCAAATTGCTTTATCATCCTGCCCATTGACAGTGCCACCGTGGAGCCTGGCGAATGGGTTGATGTTCAGCCGTTTTTCGGTATTGTCTGAATCAACTTGAATAGCCGTGCCGCTGGCACGGATTTAAATCTCTATTTCCATTCCGTCAAAAGAGACTTCCCAGCCGGCCTGGTTGACGAAAGCACGCTCTTCACTGTCATCCAGCAATATCGGATTTGTGGTATTGATGTGTATAAATACCTTTCTTTTTATCTCGAGATCTTTCAGGGCCGCAACAGTGCCATCATCCCCGGAAACGCTCATGTGCCCCATTCTCTGACCGGTCTTGATACCTACCCCATCTCTTATCATTTCATCATCAACCCACAGGGTGCCGTCAAAAAAGACCAGGTCAGCACCGTGGATACGCTGCGCCAGTTCATCGGTCATTCGTGCACATGCTGGCATGTAATAAAACCGGGCGCCAGAAGTGATATCCTCCACCTCCAGTGCAATAGTGTCTTCGTCAACGGAGCCGAAGTTGTCTCCCTTGCTCTTATCTTCCAGCCAAAGCGCCACTTTCCCGGGAACGGCAAAGGGAATAATGCGTATACCCATGGAAGCACCATCGGGCTTCTCCAACTCCAGTGGTTTATCCAGCTCCATTGCCCTGCGATTGACAAACTTCGGGTTAAGCACGTTGAAAATCGTATTCGCCGCTAGCACATCCAGTACGCGTTGTGTTGCATAGATGTTGAGTGGCTGGGACTCCCGTAGATTCAACAGTCCGGCCACGTGATCGACATCGGCATTGGTTAATACGGCGCCGTTTATCGGGCTGTGTCGCAGGTCCCTGCTCGGATGCAGTATGTCGTTGTCCCAGATCTGCTGCCCCAGGTCAGGGGATGCATTGAAAAGAAACCAGTCTTCGTTGTCAGTACTGATCGCGATCGAAGATTGTGTTCGACGACTTGCAGCGCTGTCTTTTTGCCGGGCCCTGCGGCTGTTTGGGTGATTACAATTCCACTGTGGAAAGGCACCACCTGCGGCCGCGCCAAGTACTCGTATTTTCATCTATGCTTCCTGTAGTAATAAAATTAATTTGAATAGCCCGAGGTATTGCAGTCAACCCAACGCTGTCCTTCGACAAGATCTTCTTTTTTCCAGAAGGGTGCCCGGGATTTCAGGTCTTCCATGATAAACCTGCATGCATCAAAGGCATCTCCCCTGTGAGAAGTCCAAACACTAACAAGGACAATTGGCTCTCCTATGCTTATCTTGCCAACGCGGTGAAGAACAAGAATGTCAATTATCGCCCACTTGCTATTTGCTTCATCGCAAATCTTTTGCAGGTGTTTTTCCGTCATACCCGGATAATATTCAAGCTCCATACCCGTGACTTCATCACCTTCGTTAAAGTCGCGCATGCTGCCAATAAATGAAGCTGTCGCACCAAACTTCCCCTTCGCCAGGGCTGTCTGCTCGTAGGAAGCCTCCTCTTCACGGGGATCAAAGGGCTGCTGACGGATCTCTATCTTCAATGCTAGCCGCCTGTCACGGGTGGGAAAAAGGCGATTTCATCGCCATCTTTTAATTCTGGCTCGCCACTTACATATTCCATGTTCACAGCCAGCATGACCGAATCAGGGTAGCCCTTGTTCTGGGTTAATTCATCCCAGATCTCTCTTGGACTCAAATTCTCCCTGAAATCCAGCTCGGCGCTGTTGATTCCGGCCTCGTCACGCATTCTTGCAAAAAACTTTACCTTGATACTCATCTTTCCAATCTACTCACTATTCGCAATTGCCATTTAAAGCCGTATTATATGCTCACAATCGAAAAAAGAGCAGTCATTGGAAAAACTAACACACTTTAATCAACGAGGCGAAGCCCACATGGTGGACGTTGGTGAAAAAGCCAGCACACACCGCGTGGCAATTGCCGAGGGAAGCATAAGCATGCAGCCCGAAACCCTGGCATTAATTGAGCAGGGTGAGCACAAGAAAGGTGACGTGCTGGGTATCGCCAGGGTTGCTGGCATCATGGGCGCAAAAAAAACTCCCGAGTTGATTCCCCTTTGTCATCCAATCTCACTTTCCCACGTGGAAGTGGAGCTGGAGATCGATAAAGAGCAGTCCAGCGTGCACTGCAGGGTACGTACAGAAGTTACCGGGCAAACCGGTGTTGAAATGGAGGCTCTAACCGCGGTCCAGGTTTGCCTGCTTACTATCTACGACATGTGCAAGGCAATGGACAGGGGGATGCGTATGGATGCGGTTCAGCTTGTAGAAAAGTCCGGTGGCAAATCCGGTCACTGGAAGCGTGATTGACCCTTACTTGATCCCGTTTTCTTCCAGCCAGCTGTAATATTCTTCGGGGATCTCCTCTGATTCCATGGGAAAAACCTTCTTGATGTTCTTCTTGGAACCATCCTGGAGCTGAGCGGTAGCAAACCAGATATCCAGGTCGGCCTCCCTGAGTTCGGGTGGCACCACATCGATTGGCAGGGTTGCTATCAGTTCGGAGCCGGTATTGTTCACCGCGTCTGTTCCCGTCATGTCTGGATTTAAGACAATAGTAATGTAACCGCTTGAAATTTCTCCGACTACCTTCGCGCTTGCTATGGACATAACCAATGCTACCTGGATTTAGACCTACTTGTTATATTTAATGTACTTGAAACGTTGATCGTCGGGTGTTCCGTCCAGCACACTACCCTCGTCAATGCCCGGCTGCCACATTATTACCTCTTCAATTTTTTTTGCCAGCTCAAAGTCCTTTTCTGTGACGCCTTTCGCAGCATGATTCATCAATTTGACCACGACAAACGCATAGGACGCGGTAATATCGGGATGATGCCAGGCTGCCTCTGCCAGGTGGCCCACGGTATTGATCACCATCAGCGTACCCTTCCAGCCGCTGGTGTTGTACTTGCGCCGAATCCAGCCACCTTCGAAATACCATGCAGGTAGCTCATCAGCCAGTCTCGCCGTAATCTCCTCTTCCGCAAATACCTCGTCATCCTGTTTTTTTCTCCACTGCGCCATAATCTCGACCTTTAAAGCTATGTAAATTTACCTGGGACTTTTATTCACCGAACACGCTCAACTCGTTTACTGCCGCCTGTTCAGGGATCATTTGCCTGATTCGTTTTAATGCCCGCTCGTTGATGACTTCAGAACGTTTACCGTCTTCGCAGAGGGCACCCCTGAAACCGAGGTAATCCGGTTGCAGCGTCAGCAGTGCCGGAATATCTGTGGCTTTTAGCGAGCCTGCCAGCCCGCACAGCAGGCCACTCGACCTTGCACCCTGGCAAAAATACTCAAGCCTCTCCATGCTAATTTTAGCCCGTAAATTTCCGTCGTGCTTGTTTCTCGTATCAATCATGACCCCGTAAATGCCGCAAGTCCTGAGAAATGCGAAATCAATTTTTTCAGGCAGGTCCTCTGCAAAATATACCAGCACAAAGCGACTCCCCTTTTGTGCGAGCCTGGCCAGGAATGCAAGCGTTTCGCGGTTACTGGCGTCCCCAAATACACCTATCTTGATGATATCGACACCGCTTTCTTTCGTGTGAATCACTGGTTCGCTGATTTGCTCGGCAACAAAAGGCAAGTCACCGATGGTCGCGCTTACCGGTTTAACACCATTCAAAGCATTTACGATTGTTCGAATCGTAGTAACTGGTAGGGCACCAAGGGCCCCATTTTGCGGGTTTTTCAGGTCGATAATGTTGGCGCCGGAAGCCGCCACAAGCGCGGCCTCTTCCGGGCTGGAAACGCTGGCCAGTAACGCAGTCACCTGGCATTCTCCCGGGCACCTGCGGTTTCATGCTGTTGTATTTTTTCCATGAGCCAGTCCCAGGCCTGTCTTTCTCTTGAGCCTGCTGTTTTTTCAATAGCAATACCCAGGTAGGCAATTTCATCCTGGATTTTTTTCATGGGCAACATGTCAAGCCTGCTAACCAGTATCGCGGCTTCCAGTACGGCAGCCTGTGCGCGATTAAAGCCAAGAAAAGCTGAATGGTTTTCGCTGTGTACCTTGCGACAGTAAAACTCCGGTCGCTGGGCGTCACCCGCCTGGCGCTCCACTTCGACTTCAACATGGGCAAGACAATTGGCCAGGCGCTTTATTCCGAGCTTCGTTGCCGGGTTCAGTGGCCAGTCGCGCCTTCCACTGAGGCAGCCCGCAATAATCCGGACATCGTCGGTCAGGTTTATCACGGCCTCTCCTGTCGCCTGCAGGTTTTCAAGTGTCTTAGAGGGACTAAATGGTGCAATCAGGTAAAGTTCGTCAACTTTTCGAATGCCCATGGGCGCTATATGGGTCTCGCCGTCAACGTTTCCTGTAGATACCACTGTTTCGTAAATCATGCTCGCTATTATCGACGCTGCCAGTAAGTGTGCAAAGAAATTTATTCGTGCTGTCTATGCTCTTGCAGCACTATTCATCGTCATCGTTCGAGCGGCTTGCAGCGCCCCAGTTTAGCTCCCTGTCCTGCCAGTAACGTTTGCCGAGCTGTAATGCGAGCTGTGCACGGGCTAGTTCAACACCCATGTAAAATGCGTGCGAAGGATCATTCTGCAATTCCGCCAGTTGCTCAAAAAACTCAAAGGGATCTTCCCCCTTCCACAGGCCGTCCCGATTATAGACATTAATAGCGGACTCGCTGACCTGGATGCGATAGCTGGGGTCTTTTACTTCACTGGCAAACTCGGCAATTTCCTCTGCAGAATAGGGGAAAGGGCTTCTCTCGTGCGTAGTCAAAAGACTGCTATCTATTCCCTTGGGCAGTGATGATGCTTCCCTGGCCGCGAAAAACATTCGCCGCGCGCAATCTGCTTCCCTGATTGCCCGGCAGGCATGGGGGCTCACTTCCGTTGCCAGGACATTGTTGATGCCAAGCTCTGAAATGATGCCAAACAGGATTGCATTGATCCCGGTGGTGTCAGCCTCGGTGAGCTCAGTGAGATTCCCTATTCCCATCATAATGTCGGCCTCGGGAAAACGTTGCCTGAGCTCTTGATAGCGGATTATTGACCCGGTAAAACCAAAATGAATGGGGTCGAGGATGCTGTCGGCGATGTAATCCCTCCCTGCCCTGTCCAGCATCTCCATGCAGCTGTATAGCGTCGCGGGGTCTGGATGTTGCTCAGGGATAAGAACAGGGGTCGAGGCAACTTCATCACATATCCACAGGGTGCTTTGTTTAAGACTTAGCAGGTAATCTGCCCCGGCCTTACCGCCCCGGAGTAATTCCTTTTCTTCCAGGGAATCAACGCTGACAAGGTACCCCTCCTGTTTCAGGGCATCAATGGCATCTTCAAGGTGGGGGAAATCAGTGCCTGGCAGGCACCCCAGGTCGATGACATCAGCACCGTCCCTGCGGTAAGCAGCGGCACGGGCCATGATTTGCTCAACCGACACCTCTGCGGCCTCGACAATTTCAGCAAAAATCCTCACGTCGTGCCGGTCCAGGTCAATGGGCTTTGCCTTGTGCCCGAAAAAAACTGGTAAATCCTTCAGGTCATTACAGCCTTTTATCACGGGAATGCCGATTTTCTCTTCGACGGCCTGTAAATTACCACGACAAAGGCCCGGCACGATGACCTGGTCGGCTCCTCCCGCATCGTCCAGGCGCCGGCCTATCATTTCGGCGGTCATCAGGCTGGCGACGTTGACGCCGATATTGCGAACCTCGTAGTCAAATTCCCGCCCGGGCAACTCTTCCAGGACCCGTTCAAGTCTTTGCAGGGCCATTTTTCCCGTCAGGAAAAGAATTTTCATGTTAATCCGGGTAACCCCGCGCCTGGTTTTATTATCATTTTCACCGTCATCGAAACACACAGGAATGGTTTATATGAACCACTTTCGTCTTAACAACCATCAAGCCAGGCAATATATCCAGTTAACATTGCGGCCCGGGTACTGACGCCACCCTGAATATGATACTTTAATACTTGATTTAAAATAACTTTTTATTTTTTTATGGCTTTATTGCGGAATCGGCCCGGCATGGCACGTTTCTGGCTCAAGGGTCATCAAATATTCAAGAAACTGCAGTTAACAGGAGACAGCTTAGAGAAATGAGTGAAGTTGATACAGCCCCATGGTCAAAAGAGGAATTTGAGCAGAAGCTTCGAGCGAAAGAGCGCTTCTACCACATACACCACCCATTTCACATTCGCATGAACAGTGGAGAGCTGGATAAGAAAGCTATCCAGGGCTGGGTTGCAAATCGCTTTTATTACCAGACCAGTATCCCGGTGAAGGATGCTGCCATTATGGCAAATTGCCGGGAACGGGATGTCAGGCGTCACTGGGTACAGCGCATACTGGACCATGACGGTATTGGTGACGAGGAAGGGGGTATCGAGGCGTGGCTGCAGTTGGGCGAAGCCGTGGGCTTGAGCCGGGAGGACCTCGAGTCGGAAAAGTTTGTCCTGCCCGGGGTACGCTTTGCTATTGATGCCTATTTTAATTTTGCGCGAACAGCGACCTGGCAGGAAGCCGCCTGCTCTTCCCTGACAGAGCTGTTTGCCCCGAAGATTCACCAGAAGCGTCTCGATAACTGGCCAGACGTTTATCCCTGGATCGAAGAAAAGGGCTACCGCTATTTTCGTAAAAGGCTGAGCGAGGCGCGCCGGGATGTTGAACATGGTCTGCATATCACGCTTGACTACTTTCAGACTCGCTCCGAGCAGGAAAGAGCCCTGGATATCCTGCAGCTGAAACTGGACATCCTGTGGACCATGCTGGATGCAATGTGGATGGCCTACATTGAAAATATGCCACCATTTTACTGTGTCGAGGAAGCTTGATGAGCGAGGAAATTTCCGGGAGTTTTGTGCCGACACTGGCGGCCACCTTTCGATTCCAGTGGGAAGAGGCCCAGGACTGCTTTGTTATTCTCTATCCAGAAGGAATGGTAAAGCTAAGCCAGAGCGCCGGCGCCATCATGGAGCAGTGTGATGGCCAGAGAAGCGTTGATGACATCATAGCGGCATTGAACGAGAAATTTCCCGGGATTGAGCTTACCCAGGATGTATTCAATTTTTTAAAACAGGCAAAACAGAATGGCTGGATCAAAGATGGAACAAACTAAACCCCTTTGGCTGCTGGCAGAGCTAACCTATCGCTGCCCATTGCAGTGCCCCTACTGCTCCAACCCCATTGATATAGCGAAATACAAGGAAGAATTATCCACGGATGACTGGATCAGGGTAATGCGCGAGGCACGAAAAATGGGGGCAACTCAGCTGGGGTTTTCCGGTGGTGAACCACTGGTAAGAAAAGACCTGGAAGAACTAATCGCAGAAGCCCGCCAGCTGGGTTACTACACCAACCTGATTACTTCAGGCGTGGGCATGGATGAAGAGCGGATCAAGGAATTCAAGAAGGCGGGGCTGGATCACATACAGGTAAGCTTCCAGGCAAGCACGGAGGAGTTAAATAATTATATTGGTGGAACAAAGTCTTTCCAGCATAAGCTGGATATGGCCAGGCTGGTAAAGCAATACGAGTACCCCATGGTACTCAACATCGTGCTGCACAGGAAAAACATCGATCAGATTGATCACATTCTTGATATGACAGTGGACTTGAATGCGGATTATGTTGAGCTTGCCAGCACCCAGTACTACGGCTGGTCGAGGATCAATGTGGACCAGTTATTGCCCACCAGGGCGCAGCTGGAGAATGCGGAAAAGGTTGCAAAGCATTACCAGGAAAAAATGAAAGACAAGATGAAAATCATCTACGTCATACCGGATTACTTTGAAAATCGACCCAAAAAGTGCATGAATGGGTGGGGCAATATTTTCCTGACCATTGCACCTGATGGCAGTGCCCTCCCCTGTCATGCTGCAGCCCAGCTTCCCGGGCTTGAGATTCCCAATGTGAAGAACCACAGCGTTGACTGGATCTGGGATGACTCCCCCACTTTTAACCAGTTTCGTGGAACGGACTGGATGAAAGAGCCATGCCGGAGTTGCCCGGAAAAGGAAAAAGACCTGGGAGGATGCAGGTGCCAGGCATGGATGCTCACGGGTGATGCGAGCAATGCGGATCCTGTTTGTGACAAGTCCCCCTTTCATGGTCAGTTACATGATGATGTGGAAAGAATCGGCAAGCTGGCCGGGAACAAGGAAGTTGAAGAGAAGCCGCTGGTATTCAGGAATATGAAAAACTCAAAGAAGAGCATGGAAGAGTCAGCAATTTCCTGAACAGGGCATCCGAAACCGGGGCAGAATAGCCTTCAAGGGGCTAACCTGGAAAACCTCACTGCCCTGGCAGCCGAAAAAAACTTCAAATAACTCTATATGTAACAGCGAGTTAGCTGCGTTACTAGCCGTTACTTACTTCTTCAAAGGCGTTTGATTGACGAAACTTGCCCCCGTCAATTAAACAACACACGAGGAGTAGTAACATGAAAAACTTAATCACAGCAGCAGCACTTGTAGCAATCAGCAGTTCGGCAATGGCCGATGGATTTTACCAGCAGGTCGTCCAGCAGAATCCAGGCGTCGAGCAGGCCTACAGTGTAAACCCTGATTCAAACTATGGCCTGTTTTATGAAACTGTCACGGGGCACCATGCAGATTTCATCGCTGAAGAAGGTCGTCGGGTGGAGCAGTTTAGCTATACTCCGCTTTACCTGAAAGTCACAGGGCAGTCCCATGACAGGGCGGCGAAAATCGCGGATAACGACCCACAACTTGGAAAGGGTAATATCTAGCCTTGCATGCGACCCGGTTCCCAGGGGACCGGGTCGCTTTTTCATTCAAACTGTAGTCCCAGCCTCTCAAGTCCGGCGCGAAAACGTTGCCTTACTTCGGGCACTTTGATTCCTCGACTGCCACTGGTGAGGCTGTAGTCGGGGTTGATTTCCAGTAACCTGTCCAGCGCGTGTCGAGCTGCATCGTCCTCCCCTGTCCTTTCGTGTGCGGATGCCAGGAAAAGCCATCCCGGGATGAACGCCCTGTCCACATCAGTATTTTTTTGAAAACTGCTTATGGCAGACTCAAAATCGCCTTCCATGTAGTAAATCATTCCGTAAATAAAATGGTAGGTGCCAAGTGGATTAAGCTGTTGCGCTTTTTCCAGGTATTCTTTTGCCCCGTCAGTTTCACCATTCCAGGCCAACAGCAGGCTAAGATAGTTGTAGGCGCTTTCCTGGCTTGAATCCAGTTCGATCGCCTGCTCCCACTCTTGCCGGGCATCCTCACTGTTACCGAGCCATTCATATACCCAGCCACGGGTGGCCCTCACATACGCAGTATTGGGGCAAAGCCTGACCGCTATCTGTGCCAGCTCATCGGCTTTCTCCAGCACTTCACGCGACTTGTCTATGCCGCCTATGTAGTAGTAGACCTGTAAGCGCGCCAGCCTGGCGTAAGCCTCGGCATACTCCGGATCCAGTTCGATAGCACGGCGAAACAGGGCCTGGGCCTGCATCATGTCTTCACGGTTGGTTTTTCGAGCATACTCCGTGCCCCTGAGTACACAGTCATAGGCTTCAACACTCCGGGTATTCTTGTGAACCGGGCCTGCCTTGAGATGGTGATCCAGCTGCTGCTGAAGGGCGAGGATGATCTTCTCCCTGACATCATCCTGTACGGCAAATATGTCATTGAGTTCGTGGTCGTAACGTTCTGCCCACAGCTGTTGCTCGGTTAGAGTGTCTACCAGCTGCGCGGATATCCTGATTCGCCCTCCTGATTTGCGAATGCTTCCACTGAGGATGTAGTCGGTATTCAATTCCTCTCGAATCCTGCTGATTTGAACATCTCGATCCCTGTAACTGAAACTGGAATGGCTGGATATCACGGCTAGCTCGGAAAACCTGGCGAGATCGGTAATGATGTCTTCAGATATTCCGTCTGCGAAATAATCCTGTTCTACTTCACCGCTACTATTTCTAAAAGCCAGCACGGCGATAGCCGGTTTCGAAGTCCCGCTAGCTGAAGAGGACTGTTCTGTGTTCGCCGGCTTTTCGCCCACTTCCGCCAAGTCATTCGGCGGGTCCTGGTAAGAGAATGATGCGTTGTAGCTGCCCTTCTGAACGTCAATACGTATTGATTCCAGTTTCCCGGCCAGGCTGTAGTATTCGCGCAGTTTTGAACGAAGACGACCGGCCTCCACCCGCACAATTGAATCTATCGCCGGGTCGAAAGACGCATCACGGTCAAATACATCAATGCCGATGCTGTACTGGTTAATCTTGTCGGCCTGTCCCGAAAGGCTTTGTTCCACGATATACTGGAGAAACCGTTGTTGTCTTTCACTTTGCAAAAACAGCTCGCTGGCGAGTATGTTGTCCAGCGCGGCCATCACTTGTTTCTCTGGTGGTGTCGGCATCTCTACTAATCCAGCATCAGGCAATATAGTGCGTACGTTTCGGGCGAGTTTCTTCCATCAGGAGTGAGCGTATTTTATCCTGCAATTGCTTGTCCAGGACAGTCACCCTGGCGTGCTGGCGAAGGTGCTCCAGCCATGAGTTAACCATGAATACTTCTACAAAACAGTTGGCCTTTCCCGCCTTATTGTAAAGTTGCCAGAAAAACGCTCCATCCCTTTTACGCAACTGTTTCAGTTTCTTCGATAGTCGCAGGAATTCTGCCTGGTTATCCTCGGCGACAACATATTCAATCGTGATCATAACGGGACCACTATCCGGCCTGATTTCATCAGCAAACTCCGGTGTCGGCCAGTGCATGGATGGTGTCAGGTCGATATGATCGTCTTCTCCAATACGAATGTTCTTCACAAGTAGCAGTGTGACTACCAGGCCAGCAGCAGAAATTGAACAGCTCAGGGGTATTCCCAGGTGATCTGCCGTGTAGCCCCAGATGGCGCTTCCAAGTGCCATGCTCCCCATCATGGTAAGCATGACAAGGGCAAGCCCTCGAGCCCTCACCCAGTCTGGAACGGCCAGCTGACCTGCCACGATAATGGATGAGAAAAGCGCCAGCCAGGCACAACCGCAAACCATCAACACCAGTATGACCATGTGGACCTGTTCGAAGTTTCCGAAGCCATAAAGAGTTGCGGCATAGAGCATGCCGCCAACGGTCACGATACTGTTCCTGCTGTAGTGCTGGTTGAACCAGCCCATTAGCTGCGAGGAAATGACGGCACCAATACCAATTGCAGCAATTAACCAGCCGTAAAGCGTCGGGCCACCATCCAGCTGCTGTACGGCAACAACAGGAAGTAACGCCCAGATAGCGCTTCCGAAAAAGAAAAAAACGATCCCTTTCACCAGCACAGCCTGCAGCATCGGGGCATGCCTCGCGTAACGCAAGCCAGCCCGCATCCCTTCAAGGAAACGTTCTACCGGTAGCGGAGCATCATCATCTTCCTTGACTTTCCAGCCGTAAATCGCGTACAGGATTGCAAAAAAGCTGAGTGCGTTGAGGAGAAAAACCCAGGCCGGCCCGGCCCACAGGATGACAACGCCGGCAATGATTGGTCCGGCCGAACGGGAAACGTTCAGGCTCATCGAGTTCAAGGTGATGGCCTGGCGCAATTCTGCCCTCGGTACGAGACCCGGCACCGAGGCGCTGAGCGCTGGTCTCATCATGGCATTGCCGACACCCAGTGAAAAAGTCAGTGCCAGCAGTGTCCAGGGTGTGGTCACTTCCAGCATGGTTAATAAACCGAGTAAGGCGGCCGAGAACAGCATCCAGCAGATTGTCCCGAGCAGGTAGGAACGCCGATCAACGATATCTGCAAGGGTGCCAGCCGGCAGGGCCAAAAGGAAAAAAGGCAGAGTCGTCGCAGTTTGCACAAGTGCGTTCATCAATGAGGAGTCAGTCATGCTGGTCATTAGCCACCCTACTCCCATATCGTGCATCCAGGTGCCGGTATTGGAAATGGTAACTGCTATCCACAGGGCCCTGAATTCTGCATGGCGTAAGGGGCTCCACATGGATGAAGAGGAAGGCATTACAGCTTTTTCTGACATAGACCTGCTAGTCTAACACGCCAGCAGTCAGCAATTGATAGGGGCGCCAGGGAAAAACTTAGTGCTGGCGTTCTATAAGGCTTTTAAGCAGGAAGATCTCGGCCTCATGCGTAGCACACAGCCTGTGCCAGCGTTCGTCATCCATTTGAGCATCGCGCCAGGCATTGATAGTCACAACACAGCAGGGTTCTTCCCTGGACACTGTGGCCGCGTCAATGACCCGTATTGAGATTCGAGGTCTGAGTAATTCGCCATCACCAAGGTGGTAATCGATGATGTGTTTTTCAGCCAATGCCTCGACGCGGAAATAGCTTTTCTGGTCATCAAACAGGGATGTCCCACTGTAAATACCATCTTTCTCCGTTGTTCTCGTGTCCCAGCAGCCGAGAGCCCAGCGGCCGACATTTTCCGGCTTTGACAGGAAAGCGAAAGCGACCTGGGCCTGGACGGAAATTTCAATGGAGGCTGAGTGTGCTATCTGTTGTGTGTTCATGATTTATCCTAGAACCCGAGCAACCCGGGTAACCACAGGCTGATTTGGGGAATATAAGTAACCAACAGCAGAACAGCAAGCGTGGTAAGCAGGAAAGGCAGCAATTCGCGCAATAGTGCAGGTATGCCACACTCGGCAATTTGCTCTGCCGCAAACAGGCAAATGCCAAGCGGCGGGGTTAATAGACCCAGGTTCAGGTTAAGAATCATAATCACACCAAAATGTACCGGATCGACACCGGCTGACGCCGCTACCTGCGACAACAGCGGGGCAAAAAGAATAATCGCAGCTGCCGGATCAATAAACATACCGATTAGCAGGAGAAGCAGGTTTGCAATGAGCAGGGTTAACACCGGCCCCATTGAATGTTCCTGGATCACACCCTGGAGTATCGCTGGAACATTTTCAATCGCCATCACCAGTGAAAAAACCGTGCCACAACCAACAACAATCAGCAATTTTCCCGACAGTACGAGGGTATTTTGCAAGGCCCGGTGCAACCCCGGGGTGTCGAGGCTCCTGTAATAAAGCATACCGATCGCCAGGGCATAAAATGCAGCAACGGCACCGGCTTCTGTCGGTGTCATAATCCCCCCAAGGATACCGCAGAGAATAATGACAGGTACCATCAAGGGAACAATTGATGCCGCACCTGAGCGCACCAGGGTACCTGCAGATTGTCTTGTCCCCGGCTGTTGCCCTCCTTTTTTTCCTGACTGGCTCCATACCAGCAGCATTTGTGAAACCCCGATAAAAAGACCCGGAACGACACAGGCCGCAAAAAGTGCGCCGATAGATGTACCGGTGCTGGCGCCATAGATAATAATGATCAGCGAAGGTGGCACCATGGGGCCGATAATCGACGAGGAAGACGTCACCGCGGCTGCGTATTCTGCAGTAAACCCCTGCTTCACCATGGCCGGGATGAAAATACGTCCAAGTGCCGCGATATCACCGAGAGCAACACCGGTGATACCAGAAAATAGCATTGACGAGGCAATATTGACCTGGGCCAGTCCCCCCTTTAACCAGCCAAAAAAGTCATTTGCGGTTTGCACCAGCCGGTCGGTGATACTGGACGCATTGAGCAACTCACCAACGAGTATGAACAGCGGCACCGCCATGAGAATAAACAGGTCGATTCCCTGGAAAATACGGTCGGGCACGATAAGCATGAAAACCATCTCGTTGCTGACAAGCATCCACAGCATGGTTGACGCAATCATAGCCCATGCAATGGGCATTCCGCACAGGATGCAAACCAGGAAGGCAAGGAAAAATACCAGCAGGCTCATTTCATTGCCCCTTTTTAAACCTGAAGAGTGTCCGATCCACAAGGAACACAACAGCTATAGTGAAAAAAAGAGGTACCGCTAAAAATGGAAATGACAGGGGGATCTGCATTCCCGGGCTTTCCTGGCCGTGATTAAATATCGTCGACATTATCCCGGTATAAACGACAACAAACAGGATGGCGCTGACAAGGATGTTTACCACGATTTCCAGGTAAAGACGGGTTTTCCCGCGCAGTCTTTGTAACATAAAATCCACGCGTATATGCCCTTCATGCCGGCACTGGAGACTCATTCCGGCCATTGTCATCCAGATAAGCAGGTATCTTCCCAGTTCCTCGGTGAAAAAATAGCTTCGATCAAAGCCGTATCGAAGAACTACCTGGAGAAGAATAAGGATAAACAGCGATGCCAGGCAAAAAGTACCGACTGCTTTCACAAGATTTTCAAGTCTATCCAGCATGGCTAGTACGCGGTACGAGTCCTTACCTCGTCGATTAGCATATCCACCAGGTCGGGGCTATCAATATTGTTTTTCATCCACCTGATGGCAGCAGGCTGGGTCCTGTTTTTCAGCGCCAGTTTTTCCGGGTGTGTTAAGTGAATAATTTTCACGCCGTGGGACAGCGCTTTCTTTATGGCAGCCGTCTCCTGCTCCATTGAACGACGCCGGTTCCACTTCACGACAGTCTTTGCGGCAGATTCAACGATTCTTTTCTCATGGCTGGAGAGCGTTGAAAAAAACGCTTCATTTATAGCAAGGGGACCAAAGCTATATATATGAGAATCAAGCACCAGGTAGTCCTGTACTTCATGAAGTTTCAACATGTTGAACACCGCAACTGCATTGTCCTGCCCGTTCACCACCCCGGTTTTCAAGGATATATACAGTTCCGGCATGGGCACAGGAATGGCCGAGCCACCCATGGCTATCACGGGTAATGAAAACACGGCGCTCATTACACGCATTTTTTGTCCATGGAAGTCACCCGGGGCACGCATTGGCTTGTTGGCGCTGTAATGCTTGAACCCGGCCGATTCCCACCATCCCAGTACTCGAATATTTGTCTTTATCCGGAGTTTCTCCGCCAGCACTTTGCCAAATTCTCCATCGAGCACACTGTGAGCCACTTCCCGGTTTGGAAAAAGGTAGGGAATTGAAATCACCTGTATGTCGCGAAAGATAGTGGCATAGTTTCCATCCGAGGCA
>CAZXDV010000013.1:0-25564 GCA_964639535.1 uncultured Enterobacteriaceae bacterium
AAGATCATCGAGTAAGGTCATCACGACAAAGAATATCATCGGTTAAACAACGTAAGTTATAAGAGATTGAGAAGGAAATGTCAGAGCAACAGATAATTCGTATACGCCTGAAGGCTTTTGATCATCGTCTGATTGATCAGTCCACACGTGAGATCGTGGAGACTGCTCGTCGTACCGGCGCACAGATCAAAGGTCCTATTCCTCTGCCTACCAAGAAAGAAAGATACACCGTTTTAATCTCACCTCACGTTAACAAAGATGCCCGCGACCAGTATGAAATCCGTACCCATAAACGCCTCCTGGATATTGTAGATCCAACGGAAAAAACCGTGGACGCGCTTATGAAACTGGACCTGGCCGCCGGCGTGGATGTGCAAATCAAGCTGAACTGATATTTGAGACCCTGGCTAAATTAGATAGATAAATCCTGGAATTATAGAAATGAGCATCGGAATAATTGGTAAAAAGCGCGGAATGACCAGGGTCTTCACTGAAGACGGTCAGTCTGTGCCGGTGACAGTGATAGAAGCCAACCCAAACAAGATCACCGGGGTAACCGATGTGGACCGGCAGGGTTACCGGGCTGTCCAGTTGGCCTGGGGCGAAAAACGCCAGGGCCTGATAAACAAGCCCAGGGCCGGTGTATTGTCCGGCGCTGAAGTGGAAAGCGCTGAAGGTCTTACCGAGTTCCGCCTTCAGGAAGGCGAGGGTGAAGAACTGGCAGCGGGTGGTGAAATCAAGGTTGATATCTTTGCAGATGGCCAAATTGTCGACGTGACTGGCACGACGATAGGTAAGGGTTTTGCTGGTGCCATCAAGCGTCATAACTTCCGTCACCAGAGAAATTCACACGGTAACTCTATTTCGCATCGTGCCCCCGGTTCAATTGGCCAGTGCCAGACCCCGGGTCGTGTTTTCAAGGGTAAGAAAATGGCGGGTCACATGGGTAACGTGCGCCGCACCAGCCAGAATCTTGAGATTGTAAAAGTTGATGCCGAACGTAACCTGCTTTTGATTAAGGGTGCTGTGCCCGGTTCCAAGGGTGGAAAAGTCATCGTCAAGCCAGCTGTTAAGGCGAAGGGCTGAGAGAAGAATTATGGAACTAACATTACATAAAAGTGGTGGTAAGGCTGGCAAGGTCAGCGTGTCAGAGGCCGTGTTTGGAGCCAGCTACAACGAGGCGCTGGTTCACCAGGTGCTCAACTCTTATACGGCCGCAGCACGTTCAGGCACCAAGGCTCAAAAGAATCGTTCCGCGGTGAGTGGTGGTGGTAAGAAGCCCTTTCGGCAGAAGGGGACAGGTCGTGCAAGGGCCGGTACCATTCGTAGTCCCCTTTGGCGTGGTGGCGGTGTGACATTCGCAGCCAGGCCCCGTGACTACTCAAAGAAAGTGAACAAGAAGATGTATCGCGGAGCAATTCGCTCAATCTTCTCAGAGTTACTTCGCACCGAACGCCTTATCTGTGTTGAAGAGTTTCAGCTGGAAGAACCAAAGACCAAGGCCGCTATTGCCAGCCTGGCTGCGCTTGAATTAACCGAAGCGCTGATTATTACTGATGAGGTTACAAAAGATCTTTTCCTTGCCACCCGGAATATTCCGAGGGTCGATGTAATCGATACCACAGAAATAGATCCATATTCACTGATTGGGTTTGACAAGGTCCTGATTACCAGGCCTGCCCTTGAGAAAGTTGAGGCATGGTTATCATGAGTAATAACGAAAGATTGATGAAAGTACTGCTTTCTCCGCGCATTACCGAGAAAAGCACGCTGGTTGGAGATAAGCACAACCAGTTCGTATTCAAGGTTGTGAAGGATGCCAGCAAGCCGGAAATCAAGCAGGCTGTAGAACTGATGTTCACTGTTGAAGTGGAATCAGTGCGCGTTTGCAACGTAAAAGGCAAGCAAAAAAGATTTAAAAATACAGTGGGCGGTCGAGCCGACTGGAAAAAGGCCTATGTGAAACTGAAACCCGGTTTCGACATAGATTATATGGGCGCTTAAGAAGACGAGATTGAAGCGATGCCGCTAGTTAAACCAAGACCGACATCACCCGGACGACGAGGGGTCGTTAAAGTTGTAAATCCGGACCTTTATAAAGGTGCGCCTTACGAACCCCTGCTTGAAAAACAGAGCAAGAGTGCCGGGCGAAACAACGCTGGCCGTATAACGGTTAGACATCGTGGCGGTGGCGCAAAGCAGCGTTATCGCATTATTGATTTCAAGCGGGACAAGGACGGTATCCCCTGCAAGGTTGAGAGGATCGAATACGATCCCAATCGCAGTGCCAATATTGCGCTGCTGTTATATGCGGATGGCGAGAGGCGCTACATTATTGCGCCACAGGGAATTCAGCAGGGTGCTGAATTAATGTCTGGTGACCAGGCCCCGATTAAGGCCGGAAATTGCCTGAGCTTGCGCAGTATTCCCGTGGGTTCAACTGTTCATTGTATTGAACTCAAGCCAGGCAAGGGCGCGCAAATGGCACGCGGTGCCGGAACCAGTGCCCAGCTCGTGGCACGGGAAGGCGCTCACGCTACGCTGAGGTTGCGCTCCGGTGAAATGCGTAAAGTGCTGTCTGATTGTCGTGCAACCATGGGTGAAGTTGGCAATGGAGAGCATTCTTTGCGACAGCTGGGTAAAGCAGGTGCCAAGCGCTGGAGGGGTGTTCGCCCGACGGTTCGTGGTGTCGCAATGAACCCGGTTGACCACCCGCATGGTGGTGGTGAAGGTCGTACCTCGGGTGGTCGTCACCCGGTAAGCCCCTGGGGTGTGCCTGCAAAAGGGTTCAAGACCAGGAAAAACAAGCGTACCGACAATATGATCGTACGTAAGAGAAGCAACCGGAAATAGGCCAAAGAGCCACAGGTAACAGGAGATATTAGTGCCACGTTCAGTTAAAAAAGGTCCTTTTGTAGACCATCACCTGATGAAGAAGGTTGAGACGGCCAAAGAAAGTAATGACAAGAGGCCTATCAAGACATGGTCCAGGCGTTCAATGGTCTTGCCGGAAATGGTTGGCCTGACAATTGCCGTGCACAACGGTAAAGATCATATGCCGATTTTTATCTCGGAAAACATGGTAGGGCACAAGCTCGGAGAATTTGCCGTTACCAGGACTTACCGTGGTCATGCCGCAGACAAGAAAAGTTAGTGAATTATGACAACCAAAGCGACATTAAAATATGCAAGGCTATCTCCGCAGAAAATGCGCCTGGTAGCTGACCAGATACGCGGACTGCCGGTGGACAGGGCGCTCAATATTCTTGAATTCAGTAACAAGAAAGGCGCGGTGATCATTAAGAAACTGCTGGAATCAGCAATTGCCAACGCCGAGCACAACGATGGCGCTGACATCGACGAATTAAAGGTTTCCGCTATTTGCGTAGACCAGGGGCCAACCCTGAAGAGGTTGAGACCAAGGGCGCGAGGACGTGCCGATCGAATCATTAAACGTATGAGCCACCTGACAATTACCGTGGCCGAGGCTGGAGAGCAGGCATAATGGGACAGAAAGTACATCCAACCGGGATTCGCCTCGGAATAATCAAGGACTGGACGTCAAAGTGGTACGCCGACTCAAAGGATTATGCAGGCTACCTGAGAACTGATCTCGAGGTGCGTGACTACCTGCGCAAGAAGCTGGCCAACGCATCTGTGAGCCGTATTCAGATTGAACGTCCTGCAAATAATGCTCGAGTCATCGTGCACACCGCTCGCCCGGGTATCGTCATTGGTAAGAAGGGTGAGGATATCGATCGATTAAGGATGGATATCACGCGCATGATGGGTGTACCTGCTACCGTCAGCGTCGAAGAAATAAGGAAGCCGGAACTGGATGCATACCTGGTTGCCGAAAGCGTTGCGCAGCAAATCGAGCGAAGGATCATGTTTCGTCGGGCGATGAAAAGAGCAGTGACTAACACCATGCGCCTCGGAGCCCAGGGTATCAAGATCAATGTGGCCGGTCGTTTGAACGGTGCAGAAATTGCGCGTTCCGAGTGGTACCGCGAAGGCAGGGTTCCACTGCACACGCTGAGGGCTGATATTGATTATGGCGTTGCCGAATCAAACACAACCTATGGTGTGATTGGCGTAAAAGTATGGATTTTTAAAGGCGAGGTCCTCAGTCATGAGGAAGTTGTTGAGGAAGAAGCACCTGCTCAGCAGCCAGCACCCGCCGCAACTTGATGAGTACATATCGTGTTACAGCCAAAGAAGACAAAATTTAGAAAGCAGATGAAGGGCCGCAATCGCGGACTTGCCCAGACTGGTTCAAAGGTAAGTTTTGGCGAATATGGCATGAAAGCCATAGGCCGGGGCCGTATCACTGCCAGGCAGATTGAAGCTGCACGACGAACCATTACCCGCAAGGTTAAGCGTGGCGGTAAGTTATGGATCCGCGTGTTTCCGGACAAGCCAATTACCAAGAAGCCCCTGGAAGTTCGACAGGGTAAAGGTAAGGGTAATGTTGAGTACTGGGTGGCGCTTGTACAGCCGGGTAGCATGCTTTATGAAATTGAAGGTGTGTCCGAAGAGCTGGCACGGGAAGCATTTGAACTGGCAGCTGCCAAACTTCCAATCAAGACGACTTTCGTAAGCAGGACGGTGCTGTGATGAAAGCTGCAGAGCTAAGAGAAAAAAGCAGTGAAGAACTGCAAACGATGGTTTCGGATTTATTACGAGAGCAATTTAACCTGCGTATGCAAAATGGTTCTGGCCAGCTTGCAAATTCAAGCCGTATGAAAGCGGTTCGCAAGGACATTGCACGTATAAAGACAGTAATGAATGAAATGAAAACGGCTGCAAATTCATGAGTGAAACACAACAAATTGCTAAAACACTGACCGGCAAAGTGGTCAGTAACAAGATGGACAAGACCATTGCGGTAGTTATAGAGCGTACTGTGAAGCACCCTCTGTACGAGAAGTTTATGAAGAGGTCTACCAAGTTACTTGCTCATGATGAGAATAACGAGTGCAAGGAAGGCGACACCGTGATTATTGAGGCATCACGGCCGATTTCAAAAAGCAAATCCTGGCGGCTTCAAAAAGTGATCGAGAAGGTCCAGGAAGTTTAATTTTTTTAAGAAACGATAAGTAAAGAGACTGGAGAAAACACGTGATACAGATGCAGACAATGTTGGACGCCGCTGACAATAGCGGAGCGCGTCGTATGATGTGTGTCAAAGTGCTGGGTGGCTCGAAACGTCGCTACGCAAAAATAGGCGACATTATCAAGGTCACCATCAAGGAAGCGATTCCGAGAGGAAAAGTCAAAAAAGGTGAGGTGTATAACGCTGTTGTTGTACGAACCAGGAAAGGCGTGCGTAGAAATGATGGATCGGCTATTCGCTTTGATGGCAATGCTGCAGTACTGCTGAATAACCAGCTGCAACCTGTGGGCACTCGAATTTTTGGCCCTGTGACACGTGAATTACGTAACGAGCGATTTATGAAAATTGTTTCGTTAGCTCCTGAGGTGCTTTGATATGAAAAAAATCAGGAAAGGCGATGAGGTCGTGATCCTCGCTGGTAAGGATAAGGGCAAACGTGGAGTTGTACTGCGGGTTATGGACGAGCGTGATGGCGTAATTGTTGAAAACGTAAACATGGTGAAGCGCCACACGAAAGGCAACCCAATGCAGGGAACGCCCGGCGGTATCGTGGAAAAGGAGATGCCCCTGCATATTTCCAACGTAGCGATATGGAATCCCGTTTCCAACAAGGGCGACAGGATTGGTTTCAAGACCCTGGAAGATGGCCAGAAGGTCAGGGTATTTCGGTCAACCGATGAGGTTGTAGACGTTTAACTGTTACTACAGTTAATTACTAAGGTATTAATGAGATTCAAATGGTCAGGTTAGAAGAATTTTACAAGAACACAGTCGTGGGCCAGCTGACTGAGCAGTTTGGTTATCAGACACCAATGCGTGTTCCGAAAATCACCAAGATAACCCTTAACATGGGACTGGGTGAGGCCATCGCTGACAAGAAGGTGGTGGAACATGCCGTTTCTGATATGACGCAAATTGCCGGGCAAAAGCCCATTGTCACGCGCGCACGCAAGTCAGTTGCTAATTTTAAGGTGCGTGAAGGCTGGCCAGTTGGCTGCAAGGTAACGCTGAGACGGGAACGCATGTATGAATTCCTGGACCGGCTGATTACCATCGCTATCCCCAGGATTCGCGACTTTCGTGGCTTAAACCCAAGGTCCTTTGACGGAAGGGGTAACTACAGTCTTGGCGTGAAGGAACAGATTATTTTTCCTGAAATTGACTACGACAAGATTGACGCAATTCGTGGCCTGGACATAACTATTACCACCAGTGCAAATAGTGACGAGGAAGCACGTGCACTGCTGGCAGCATTTAATTTTCCAATTCGGAGTTAAGCATGGCAAAAGCATCGATGGTTAATCGCGAGCTAAAGCGACAGAAACTGGTGAAAAAGTACCAGGAGAAGCGAGCTGCGCTGAAAGCGACAATTGTGGATATGTCGCTCAGTGAAGAAGAAAGAAATGCAGCTAAAATAGCGCTCAATAAACTGCCGCGAGACAGCAGCCCATCAAGACTTCGAAATCGCTGCAACCTGACCGGTCGCCCGCACGGTTTTTACCGTAAATTCGGCCTCGGCAGGAACAAGTTGAGAGAGTCTGCAATGCGTGGCGATGTGCCCGGACTGGTCAAGGCCAGCTGGTAAAAGTAACTAGCTAGATAGAGATAGAGAATGAGTTTACAGGATCCAATATCAGACATGCTGACCCACATACGTAACGGTCAGGCGCGGAATAAACGCAGCGTGACCATGAGTTCGTCAAAACTCAAGGTGGCCGTGGCAAATATCCTCAAAGAGGAAGGTTATATAAGCGATTTCGGCGTTACTGATGATGAGATCAAGAAAAACCTCACGATTGAATTGAAATACTTCGAGGGTAAGCCGGTGATTGATACTCTGAAAAGAGTCAGTAAACCAAGCTTGAGGAGATACCGCTCGAAGAATGATTTGCCTACGATTTTAAATGGTCTTGGTATTGCCATCGTGTCCACCCCGAAAGGTGTGATGACCGACAGGTCTGCCAGGGACCAGGGTGTCGGCGGCGAAGTTTTATGTATCGTGGCCTGATAAGCGGAGTAATTTAGAAATGTCCAGAATTGCCAACAGCCCGGTCAGTATCCCAAGCGGAGTGGATATTAATATCAGTGGTCAAAAGGTAACCGTCAAGGGTAGCAAGGGTGAATTAAGCCACAACGTTCATGAGCTGGTCGGCGTTGAACAGGAAGACGGTAGCTTGAAGCTCAAGGCTCTCGAGCAGTCCAAAAACTCAGTTGCACTGGCGGGTACAACCCGAGCCCTGTTGCAGAACATTGTTACTGGTGTATCTGATGGGTTTGAAAGAAAACTGACAATTGTTGGTGTCGGATATCGTGCCCAGGTGCAGGGTAAAGTATTGAATCTCAACCTGGGTTTCTCTCACCCGGTAAATTTTGAGATTCCCGAAGGCATCACTATTGAGACACCCAGCCAGACTGAGGTAGTCGTAAAAGGGATCGACAAGCAACAGGTTGGCCAGGTCGCGGCAAACATTCGTGCTTATCGGCCGCCGGAGCCTTACAAGGGCAAAGGTGTGCGGTACGAAGATGAACATATTATTCGCAAGGAAGCCAAGAAGGCTTAATTAAGATGAAAAAGAAAGAAGCAAGACTGAAAAGAGCAAAGCGTATTCGCGCCAGGATCGATTTACAGGGGGCGAATCGCCTGTGTATTTTTCGTAGCCCGAGACACATTTACGCACAGGTCATTGCTCCGGGTAGCGAAGCCGTCCTTGCAAGTGCTTCAACAGTTGAAAAGGACCTTAAAAGCGAAGTGAAGAATGGCGGCAACATCGCCGCAGCTGCGTTGGTCGGTAAAGCGATTGCCGAGCGCGCGAAAAAAGCCGGGATAGATAAGGTTGCGTTTGATCGTTCCGGGTACAAGTATCACGGCAGGGTAAAGGCATTAGCTGAAGCTGCCCGCGAAAATGGTATGGAGTTCTAAAATGGCTGTAGCTGAATCAGTAACGGGTAACGACGACCTGCTGGAAAAACTGGTAGCGGTAAACCGCGTTGCCAAGGTGGTAAAAGGTGGTCGTATTTTTGGTTTCGCCGCCCTCACCGTGGTCGGCGACGGCAATGGCCGGGTCGGTTTTGGTCGCGGTAAAGCCAGGGAAGTTCCAGTTGCCATTCAAAAGGCGATGGAAAAAGCCCGCCGCAACATGGTAAGTGTGCCCCTTAAAGGTGAAACACTGCAGTATGCGATTAATGCCAGGCATGGAGCTGCCAAGGTTTACATGCAACCTGCTTCTGAAGGTACCGGAATTATTGCCGGTGGCCCGATGCGAGCTGTTTTTGAATGTGTAGGCATCCATAACGTATTGGCCAAGTCCAATGGCTCAACCAACCCCATTAACGTAGTGCGGGCGACCATTAACGGACTCCAGGACATGATGTCTCCGGAACATATTGCGGCGAAGCGCGGCAAGAGTGTAGAAGAAATCACAGGTTAATTATGGCTAGCGAAAACAAAACTGTACGCGTTACGTTGAAGCGTTCAACCAACCGGCGAACCGCGGCCCACAAGGCCTGTGTTGCCGGGTTGGGCTTACGAAAGATTGGTCACACCGTAACGGTGCAGGATACACCTGAAAACAGGGGCATGATTAACAAGGTGTCCTATTTGCTTCAAGTAGAGGAAGCCTGAAATGCGTCTTAATGAATTAAAACCTGCTGCCGGTTCCAACCCGGACAGAAAACGAGTCGGCCGCGGTATGGGTTCCGGTGACGGAAAGACAGCCGGTCGTGGACACAAGGGACAGAAATCACGCTCCGGTGGTTTTCACAAGGTGGGCTTTGAAGGCGGACAAATGCCATTACAGCGTCGCCTGCCAAAAGTTGGCTTTCGCTCACACATGGCAAGAATTACCGCAGAGTTGCGCCTGAATGAGCTCGAGCTGGTTGAAGGCGACGTTGTTGATATCAACAGCCTGCGTAAGGCAAATGTAATTTCAAAGAATATCAAGAGGGCAAAGGTCATCGCTTCAGGTGAGATCAACAAGGCAGTGACCCTCAAGGGTATTCGAGCAACCGCAGGTGCGCGTGCAGCGATTGAAGCGGCCGGCGGCAAAATAGAGGACTAAGGTGGCAGCAAATAATCCTGCCCTGCCAGGCGGTATTGGTGGCCTGGCGAAGCTGACCGAGTTACGTCAGCGGCTGTTTTTTGTGTTGTTTGCGCTGTTCGTTTACAGGGTATGTACACACATTCCTGTGCCGGGTATTAACCCGATTGCGCTGGCTGCGATGTTCGATCAGCAAAGCGGCACCATACTGGACATGTTTAACATGTTTTCAGGGGGCGCCCTGGAGCGACTGTCCGTGGTTGCACTGGGGATCATGCCGTACATTTCGGCATCGATTATTATGCAGCTGCTGTCGTTCGTTGATCCGCGACTGAAACAGTTGCGCAAGGAAGGCGAATCGGGCCGCAGGAAGATTACGCAGTACACGAGGTACGGCACCGTGGTCCTGGCTACGTTCCAGGCTTTTGGCGTATCGGTTGCGCTGGAAGCACAGCAGGCTGCAGGCATGTCGGTCGTTATGGATCCGGGTATCGGATTCAGGATTACGGCGGTGACTACCCTGGTAACAGGCACCCTGTTCCTGATGTGGCTGGGTGAGCAGATTACCGAGCGTGGTGTTGGTAACGGAATATCGTTGATTATTTTCGCCGGTATTGTTGCAGGTCTGCCCGCCGCCATAGGTGGCACGGTTGAGCTGGTAAGAACCGGTCAGTTGCACCTGTTAACGGTGGTCGGCTTGTTTGCCCTGAGTATAGCCGTTACCGCTTTTGTAATTTTTGTCGAGCGGGGGCAGCGCCGCATAACGGTGAATTATGCAAAAAGACAGATGGGAAGAAAGATGTATGCAGGACAGTCGAGCCATCTGCCTTTGAAATTGAATATGTCGGGGGTTATACCGCCGATATTTGCATCGAGCATCATACTGTTTCCAGCGACGCTGGCAGGTTGGTTCGGGCAAAGCGATAGTATGCGCTGGTTACAGGATATGGCGACTTCAATATCCCCGGGCCAGCCACTGTACGTGTTGCTTTATGCAGCAGGTATCGTGTTTTTCTGTTTCTTTTATACGGCGATCGTTTTTGATCCCAGGGAAACAGCAGATAATTTGAAGAAATCCGGTGCTTTTGTGCCGGGAATGCGACCAGGCGAGCAAACGGCTCAGTACCTGGACAAGGTGTTAACAAAACTGACAATGGCAGGCGCGATATACATCACCGCAGTTTGCCTGTTGCCGGAATTTTTGATTTTGAAGTTTAACGTGCCGTTCTATTTTGGCGGTACATCGCTACTGATTATTGTAGTCGTCGTAATGGATTTTATGGCGCAGGTGCAGGCACATTTAATGTCTCACCAGTATGACGGCCTTCTGAAAAAGGCCAATTTGAAGGGCCAGGGTCGGCGTGTTTAAGCAGCTTTTAGGAGACAGGTAATGAAAGTAAGAGCATCAGTTAAAAAAATGTGCCGCAATTGCAGGGTAATCCGGCGCAAGGGTGTCATACGCGTTATCTGCAGTGATCCTCGCCACAAGCAACGGCAAGGCTAAAATTTCTTTGGAGAATTGATATGGCTCGCGTAGCAGGAGTTAACATACCCGATAACAAGCATCTCAAGATTGCCCTTACCTATATTTATGGTATCGGAGCAACTCGTGCCCAGGCGATTTGTGATGCAACTTCATTGCAGGGCGATGCAAAGGTCAGGGACCTGAGTGAGGATGACCTCGACAAGGTTAGAACAGAAGTTACCAAGTACGAACTGGAAGGTGATCTTCGCAGGGAAGTCGCGATGAACATCAAGCGCTTGATGGATCTTGGTTGTAACCGGGGTATACGTCATCGACGCGGTTTACCGGTACGTGGACAACGCACGAAAACAAACGCACGAACCCGTAAAGGTCCGCGCAGAATGGTCAAGAAGTAAACAGGTAAGTAAAAATGGCAAAAGTAGCGACTCGCAGCAAAAAGAAGGTAAAGAAGACAGTAGTAGATGGTGTGTCACACATTCACGCCTCCTTCAATAACACCATTATTACGATTACCGACAGGCAGGGTAATACCCTTGCATGGGCCACTGCTGGCGGTAGTGGTTTTCGGGGTTCTCGTAAAAGTACACCCTTTGCCGCGCAGATTGCTGCGCAAAAGGCCGGTGAAACCGCGCAGGAATTTGGCATGAAAAACCTCGAAGTATTTATCAAGGGCCCCGGCCCCGGCCGTGAATCTGCCGTACGAGCCTTGAATGCCATAGGTTTCAAGATTACCAACATTACAGATGTGACACCCGTTCCACACAACGGATGTCGTCCGCCAAAACGGCGTCGTGTATAAGCAGGAGATAAGATAATGGCAAGATATCTCGGACCAAAATGTAAGCTGAGTCGCCGCGAAGGCACCGATCTCATGCTGAAGAGCCGTGCACGCTCTATCGAGTCCAAGTGCCAGATTGACAAGTTACCGGGTATTCAAGGCACCCGTCCGAAAAGAATGTCCGATTACGCACTGCAGCTCAGGGAAAAGCAGAAGCTGCGTCGTATGTACGGTGTGCTGGAAAAGCAGTTCCGCAGCTATTACAAGGAGGCTGCAAGGCGTAAGGGCTCAACCGGTGAAAACTTGTTGAAGCTCCTTGAGTGCCGTCTTGACAATGTCGTGTACCGCATGGGCTTTGGTGTGACCAGGAACGAAGCTCGCCAGCTGGTGAGTCACAAGTCAATCCAGGTCAACGGTCAGACTGTGAACATACCTTCTTACCAGTTAAAAGCGTCCGATGTCGTTACCATTCGAGAAAAGAGCAAGAAGCAATTGCGAATCCAGGATGCGCTGAATATTGCGGAGCAATTTGGTTTTCCAGACTGGGTGCTGGTTGATACCAAGAAGATGGAGGGCACTTTCAAGGCGGTGCCAGAACGAAGTGAATTGCCTTCAGAAATTAATGAACAACTTGTTGTAGAACTTTACTCCAAGTAATCAAAGGGATAGTACATATGCCGTCATCATATACAGAATTACTCAAACCAAGACGAGTTGATGTAGAAACCACGTCCAATACTCGGGCCAGGATTATCATCGAACCTCTAAACAGGGGCTTCGGTCACACCCTGGGTAATGCTCTTCGTCGCGTATTGCTGTCCTCAATGTCCGGTTGCGCAGTAACAGAAGTGGAAATTGAAGGTGTGCTGCACGAGTACACAACTATTGAAGGTGTACAGGAAGACGTAACCGATATCCTGCTCAACCTCAAGAAGCTTGCTATTAACATGCATGCCAAGGATGAAGCGACCCTTACCCTGAAAAAATCAGGTCCAGGTGAGATTCGTGCGAGTGATATTACCCTCGACCACGATATCGAGATCGCCAATCCTGACCTTGTTATTGCCAACCTTACAAAGGCCGGCGAGTTGAACATGACAATGAACATCGAACGTGGTCGCGGATATCGCCCGGTGGTTATTGGCGGAACTGATGAAGCTGAGCAGACTATAGGCCGTTTGAAACTCGACGCATCGTTCAGCCCTGTTCACCGCGTATCCTACGAAGTCCAGAGCGCGCGAGTCGAGCAACAGACAAACCTGGACAAGCTGATTGTTGAGATCGAAACCAACGGCACGATTGACCCGGAAAATGCGGTTCGCGAAGCTGCCGGTATCCTGAGAAACCAGCTGTCTGTGTTTGTTGACCTGGAAGCTGAAGAGGCTATCGAAACTGCGGCCAACAACGAGCCAAGCATTGACCCGATCCTGCTACGCCCGGTTGATGATCTTGAATTAACAGTACGCTCTGCTAATTGCCTCAAGGCAGAAAGCATCTACTACATTGGCGACCTGATACAGAGAACAGAAGTAGAGCTGTTGAAGACTCCCAACCTGGGCAAGAAGTCTCTTACCGAGATCAAGGATGTACTGGCCTCACGAGGTCTCTCCCTTGGAATGAGACTGGAGAACTGGCCGCCACCCGGGCTTTACGAGGAAAGTGACCAGGCCGCTGGTTAAATTTAATAACGTTTATTTGAGTAAGCAATCATGCGTCATAGAGAAAGTGGACGAAAGCTGAATCGAAACAGCAGTCATCGTAAAGCGATGTTTCGCAACATGACTGTGTCACTGATGCAGCATGAAATAATCACGACGACCTTGCCAAAAGCCAAGGAGTTACGCCGTGTCGCGGAACCGTTGATCACCATGGCAAAGAGCGATAGCGTGGCAAAGCGACGAACGGCTTTTTCCCGTTTAAGAGATCGTGACGTTGTCAGTAAGCTTTTCAACGAACTGGGCCCCCGCTACGCGGAAAGACCTGGAGGTTACCTGAGAATTCTCAAGTGCGGTTACCGACCCGGTGACAAGGCACCCATGGCCATCGTAGAACTGGTGGACAGGCCGGTTGACCAGGAAGTAGAGGCTACAAACGAATCAGAAGATTAAGTTTTACTGGCAGGTGAAATACAAAAAACCGGGGACCACCCCGGTTTTTTTATGCCTGTTGATTGCTTTTGCATGATGCAAAATTACAATGACCTGATGATCGTACTTTTTAGTGATTATGGCGATAAGGGGCCATACATTGGCCAGGTGAAGGCCGCATTGCTCCAGGTGAATCCTGGTGCTCGTATTGTGAATCTCACCGCAAATGCGCCAAGGAATAATCCAGTAGCTTCTGCCTACATGCTGGCTTCCTACGCCACCGACTTCATGCCGGGAAGCATTTTTTTCTGTGTTGTTGATCCTGGCGTGGGCAGCTCCAGGGATATTCCCGTGATTGTTGAGGCAGATGGAAGAACATTTGTCGGGCCTGATAACGGGCTGTTCGATATTATAATCCGGCGAAGCGCCAGGGCGACAGTTGAGGAAATTACCTGGCGCCCGGGGATCCTGTCCAACAGCTTTCATGGCAGGGATCTTTATGCCCCTGTGTGCAGTATGCTGAGTATCGGAGAAAAACCCGAATCGCGACCCCTGGACTGGAAAGATGGCAGGGAATACCCGGCAGAACTCGACGAGATCATCTTTATTGATCATTTCGGTAACTGCATAAGCGGCCGCAGGGCTTGCACCCTTGAAGGAAGGCCCCGGATACAGCTGCCGGGAAGAGAAGTCAGCGCAGCCACAACTTTCTCTGATGTGAATGCAGGTGAGGCCTTCTGGTATGAGAACGCCAACGGACTCGTAGAGATAGCTGTGAACCAGGGTGATGCTTCAAGCGTTCTTGAACTACATATCGGCAGTAAAATCAGCATAAATTGACAGTCAGCATGCTGCAGACCGCTTTTCTGTGTTTATCCACTTGGCTATAATAATCGGCTCGCCCGCATAAAATTGACTGGCGAAAGCCCGTATTTTAAAGACGTAATATTCGTCACAAACAACAATTCCAATGAGATCAGGTTTGTAGATATGAACAAAACCATGTACGAAAAAATCTGGGATGCCCACCTGGTGCATGAACCGGAAGGACAGGCCCCGATACTTTACATCGACAGGCATCTTTTGCACGAGGTGACAACGCCGCAGGCGTTTGAAGGGCTGAAAGACGCAGGCCGCCCGGTTAGACGCAAGAGCGCAAACCTGGCTACGCTTGATCACTGTGTGCCCACCATAGACAGGGACAAGCCAATCAAGGATCCCATTGCAAGAAAACAGGTCGAGGTGATGATCGAAAACTGTCGCATCCATGATCTTGAGCTATATGACATGGAAAGCGAGAACAATGGCATCATCCATGTCGTGGTGCCCGAGCATGGCTTTGTACACCCTGGTATGACCACGGTCTGCGGTGACAGCCACACGGCAACCCACGGTGCATTTGGAGCCCTGGCGTTTGGAATCGGCACATCAGAGGTTGAACACGTCCTGGCTACCCAGACACTACGACAGGCAAGGTCACGCACCATGCTGGTAAAAGTCGAAGGTGAGTTATCCGAGTATTGCACCGCCAAGGATATTGCTCTGACTATCATTGGCAAGATAGGGACTGCCGGAGGCACCGGCTACGTGATCGAATATTCCGGCGAAGCCATTAGTTCCCTGTCCATGGAAGGTCGCATGACACTTTGCAACCTGGCTATCGAAAGCGGTGCAAGGGCAGGTCTTGTTGCCCCCGATGAAAAAACATTCGAGTTTCTCAAGGGTCGTGAATATGCCCCCACTGGAGATGCCTGGGATACTGCACTGGCCTACTGGAAAAGTATTGTGACAGACGAGGGCGCAGAGTATGACAAGGTGGTAACCATCAACGCCGATGAGATTGCTCCGCAAGTCACCTGGGGAACCTCTCCCGAGCAGGTAATCGGGGTGAATGGCAAGGTACCTTCACCGGGAGATTTTGACGACGATATCAAGAAGAAAGCCTGTGAAAATGCGCTGTCCTACATGGGGCTTGATGCGGAAATGAACATCACCGACATAGAGATAGACAAGGTGTTTGTGGGTTCATGCACAAACAGCAGGATTGAAGATATACGAGCTGCGGCCGAGGTAGCCAGGGGTACAAAGGTTGCCAGTGGCGTGACCGCGCTGATGGTGCCGGGCTCTTACCAGGTAAAAAAGCAGGCAGAAGAAGAAGGTCTTGATGTGATTTTCAAGGAAGCAGGCTGGGAATGGCGGGAACCCGGTTGCTCCATGTGCCTGGCGATGAATGGTGATGAACTGAAGGAAGGTGAACGCTGTGCGTCCACTTCAAATCGAAATTTCGAAGGTCGACAGGGCAAGGGTGGTCGAACTCACCTTGTTTCACCGGCAATGGCAGCCGCAGCTGCTGCTGCAGGTCGCTTTGTTGATATTCGCAAACTTGGAAAATAGGCAGGTACGCAAGATGAATCCCTACGAAAAGCACGACAGTATTGCAGCATTGATGGACAGGAGTAATGTCGATACCGACCAGATTATTCCAAAACAGTTTCTCAAGAAAGTAGAGCGCTCCGGCTTTGGCGTACACCTGTTCCATGACTGGCGCTATAACCCGGATGGCTCTGATAATCCCGATTTTGAATTGAATAACCCGGCATTCAAGGGTGCACGGGTGCTGGTGGCCGGCGATAATTTTGGCTGCGGCTCATCCCGCGAACATGCACCGTGGGCAATAGCCGATTACGGGATTAACACAATCATTTCAACCAGTTATGCTGATATTTTTTACAATAACTGTTTTAAAAACGGGATTTTGCCGATCCGTGTGAGCAAGGAGGTACTGCAATCCTTGATGAAGGAAATCAGTGAAAACGAGGGAACAAGATTCACGGTGGACCTGGAGAACCAGCAGGTGCTCACCCAGGGCGGCACGGTGGTTGAATTCGATATCGATGAGTTCAGGAAAGAAAACCTCCTGAAGGGGCTGGATGACATTGGCTTGACGCTTAATCACGTCGACAGCATTGACGCCTTTGAGGCAAAACAAAAAGAGCAGCTACCCTGGCTCTGGGCGTCCTGAAGGCTGGTTCTTTCAGCCGGTCTCTTTCACTTTCCAACCCGCACCCAGTCAATTTACGCGCCTGATGGATAGTCACAAGAGACACGTAGAACTCATGGACACCACGCTGCGGGATGGTGAGCAGACCCGTGGCGTTTCCTTCACTCCCGATGAAAAAATCAACATCGCCAAGGCGCTTTTACAGAGACTGGGTGTTGATCGTATAGAGGTTGCATCGGCGCGGGTTTCAGATGGTGAGAAAGCTGCTGTCACCACCATTAATCAATGGGCAAGGGAAAATGACAAGGGCGACCGCGTCGAGATACTTGGCTTTGTTGATCATAAACGGAGCGTTGACTGGATCCGTGAAACCGACGGCTCGACTATCAACCTGCTCACCAAGGGCAGTGAGCTTCACTGCCGCAGGCAGCTGAACAAGACCGTCGAAGAACATATTCGCGACGCCATTGAAACTATCGAGTATGCACACTCGAAAGGACTGCGCGTTAATCTCTACCTTGAAGACTGGTCGAACGGATATAGCAACAGCCCCGACTACGTATTCAGTATGATGGATGCCCTGAAGGACCAGGGGGTCAATCACTTTCTCCTGCCGGATACGCTTGGAGTAATGGGTTCAGACGAGGTATATGCGGCCATCTTTGATATGAAACAGCGTTATCCTGAGCAGCGTTTTGATTTTCATCCTCACAATGATTACGGCCTGGCCACGGCTAATGTAATTGCCGCCGTTAAAGCGGGTGCTGATGCGATTCATTGCACCATTAATTGCCTTGGAGAAAGAGCAGGCAATGCTTCGCTGGCCGAAGTGGCGGTGGTGCTCAGGGATAAGCTCGGCATGGAACTGTCAATCAATGAACAACATATTATTGACCTCAGTACCATGGTAGAAAATTTTTCCGGCAAAAGGGTGTCATCCAATGCCCCGGTTGTAGGCAGGGATGTGTTTACCCAGACTGCCGGGATACATGCGGACGGGGACCAGAAGGGCGGCCTTTATGAAAGTGATTTAACACCCACGCGTTTTGACCGACATCGTAGCTATGCCCTCGGTAAAATGAGCGGTAAGGCCTCTCTGCAGAAAAACCTGGAAGCCCTTGACCTCAGCCTGAGTGAGGAGGTCCAGAAAAAGGTCCTGAAAAAGATTGTTGAGCTGGGTGATTCGAAACAGACTATTACGCCGGATGACCTGCCCTTCATTATCGCTGACGTGATGGAGAGTCGCGATTACAAGCATATAGAACTACTGGATTGCTCAATCAGCAGCAGCCTGAATAGTGAATCTTCTGTCTCTGTGAAGGTTCAAATAGATGAAGAGGTGTTTGAAGCCAGTGGTACCGGGAACGGAGGTTTTGATGCCTTCATCAATGCAATGAACCAGGTAATGGCCAACAAGAATTATGAATTACCAAGGCTGGTTGACTATGAAATACATATTCCACGCGGCGGTGAAACCAATGCGCTGACGGAATGTATTATTACCTGGCAAAGTAATGGTAAAAACATCCGCACACGTGGTGTGCACGCCAACCAGGTCTACGCCTCGGTGAATGCCGCCCTCAGGTTGATCAACCTGCAACTACACGAGCGACAGGCGGGTATTGTCTAGCCCGGCTAGCCTCGAAGTGCCTCCACAACCCTGTCGCCGAATTCATCGGTTTTAATCATCTTTACATCAGCACCGGGTTTTGACAGGTCCGGGGTAGAGAAGCCATCTGCGAAAACACTCTGCATGGCATTCCAGACATTCTTTGATTCTTCCAGCATGTCACAGCTCAGTTCCAGCATCATCGCGACTGATCCAATCATGCTGTAGGGATTTGCGATGTTTTGCCCGGCAATGTCCGGCGCAGAACCGTGGGAGGGTTCATAGTAAGCACTGCTGGGGCCAATGCATGCTGAAGGCATCAGTCCAAGGGAGCCCAGCACACCGCCACCCTGGTCACTCAGTATGTCGCCAAACATATTTTCCATGACCATGACATCAAATTGCGTTGGGTTAAGACATAGCGCAGTTGCTGCAGCATCGACAAGCATGTGCCTGACTTCTACTTCCGGGAAGTCTGCTGCAACTTCACCGAGAACTTCATTCCAGAGAACGCTGGATTTCAGCACATTACTTTTATGGATATTGTGAAGTACTTTTTTACGCCGCATGGCTTGCTCAAAGGCAACCTTCACAATCCTCGCTATTTGCTCCTCGTTATAATCCAGGGTTTCCTTGACATAGCGCAGCCCGGCATCATTTGTGCCAACTTCCTTTTCTCCGAAGTAAAGGCCTCCAACCAGCTCGCGGATCATGACAATATCTATGCCATTACCAATTATCTCGGGTTTCAGCGGTGAAAAATGTGCGAGACCCGCTGGTAATGACACAGGTCGAAAATTGGCATAGGTGTTTAGACGCTTGCGTAAGGGTAACAGTGCGCCACGTTCAGGCCTGAGATCTACCGGTATTTTTTCAGAATCCTCGTGATTCAGGCCAATAGGCCCCTTCAGGATCGCGTCTGCTTCGTCACATATGGTTTTTGTGCTCTCGGGAAAGGGATGCCCGCCGTCGAAATAGGCACATCCGCCAAATAGCGCGTTTTCAAGTTCAAAGCCAACGTCATTTCTTTCCTCGATAACCCTGAGAACCTTGATAGCCTCGGTCATAATCTCGGGGCCAATTCCATCACCTGCCAGGACCGCAATCTTGTAATTTTTCATTTTCTCACTTGACCAGTTAATTCTACTTGTTAGGGCCGCGTATTATAGCCGAGCGGGGCAATGTCACCAACGTCGCGAATCAACCTGTAACCTGGCCAATTCTGGCCTGTACCACCGGCCATGGAGGATTTAAGCTCGTGCAGGAATGGAGCTGAAACTGTCTACTCAAGGAGGAGTAAGATGATGATTTTACAGTCATACGGCCACTTTTATCATGTGTGCCGTTGTATAACATGCATTAGTCGAAAATTAAGTCCTGCTATCGCTTTATTTCCCGCTTTTTTGCTTATCCTGGCAATGCCAGTCCAGGCCGGTGTGATAACTTTTGACCTACTTTCTACTAACGCCGCCATGGCCCTTGATGACAGGCACGAGGGTCAATTGATCCAGGGTAACCTGGCTGCCCGCCTCAGGGTCATGGCCTTACCGGGTAATGAAGGCCTGTTTAATCAAACCGCCAGCCGATTTGGAATAAATACCAGTACCACCAGCGAGGATTCCGCGTCCCTGGTGGACAGTTTTAACGGTATCTCGGAAGGCCTGTTTATTTCCTTCAGCTCGGATATCTTTCTGGAGCACATAGTGCTATCGCTGTTTTCGCCTGGTGAGGAGGCCCATATATCGTTGCCTGGCCAACCCTTTGGGATATTGCAGGGGCTGGATTCGGCACTGGACATTTATGACTTTGATAGTTTGTTGCTGGGCGCTGGTCAGAATATCCTGCTGGCACATCGAGCTGGAAACGGTTTTAGCCTGTCCAGCTTCTCCGTCACTCAAGTAGAGGTGAGTGAGCCCTTAACAGCTTTGCTGATACCTGGATCGTTGCCGCTACTGATAATTGCCCGTCGTTCCCGCCGGAAGTTCGCCCCGGCTTGACTCAGCTTTCGAGTTTTTGCTTGATGAGCTGGTTCACCTGCTGTGGGTTGGCCTTGCCCTGCGAGGCCTTCATTACGCGACCAACGAAATAGCCTATAAGCTTGCCCCGCTTATCTTCAGGGCTCTCCCTGTATTGCTTTACCTGGTCCGGGCTGTTTTGTATGACTTCATCAACAAATTTTTCTATTTCGCCGGTATCGGTAACCTGCTTCAGGCCCTTGCTTTCTATGATCTCATCAGCGTTACCTTCTCCAGACCACATCGCCTCAAACACCTGGCGTGCTATCTTGTTTGATATGGTGCCATCCTTGATACGCTTGATTAGACCGGCCAGCAAATCTGCAGTAACCGGACTATCACTGATCTCAATTTCATCACGATTAAGAGCCGTTGAAAGTTCCCCTGTGATCCAGTTTGCCGCCAGCTTCGCCTCACCAGCGCAGGCCTCTACAACCGACTCAAAAAAATCGGCAATATCGCGATTTGTTGAAAGCGCTGCACTGTCGTATTCGGACAGGCCCAGTTCCGAGATGAAGCGTTCCCGCTTTGCATCCGGTAACTCGGGAAGTGAACCCCTGATAAGCTCGATTTCCTCGTGAGAAATTTCCATGGGTAGAAGATCAGGATCAGGAAAGTAGCGATAGTCATTGGCCTCTTCCTTGCTGCGCATGGAACGTGTTTCATCTTTATCAGGGTCATACAAGCGCGTTTCCTGGATTACTTCTTTGCCGTCCTCCAGCAAGTCAATCTGCCTTTCTATTTCGAAATTGATTGCCTGTTCGACAAACCGAAATGAGTTGATGTTCTTTATTTCAGCCCGCGTCCCGAGTTTTTCCTCTCCTTTCAAACGAACAGAAACGTTGGCATCGCACCTGAAAGAACCTTCCTGCATGTTACCGTCAGAAATTCCAAGATAGCGGACCAGGGTATGAATCTTTCGCATGTAGGCAACTGCTTCTTCCGCGGAGTTCATTTGTGGTTCTGAAACGATTTCGATCAATGGCGTGCCGGCGCGATTCAGGTCTATGCCGCTATAGTTACCAAACCCTTCGTGGACTGATTTCCCGGCATCTTCCTCCAGGTGTGCTCGAGTGACGGCAACGGTCTTTTTTGAACCACCAGGGAGTTCAATATCCACGTGACCTCCACTGACCACGGGTAGCTCAAACTGGCTGATTTGATAGCCCTTGGGCAGGTCTGGATAGAAGTAGTTTTTTCGTGCAAAAACAGAGTGGTCAGCAATATTCGCATCAATTGCCAGGCCAAACTTGATGGCACTCTCCACTGCCGCCTTGTTGATGACCGGGAGTACTCCCGGAAGCCCCAGGTCAACGGCACAGGCCTGTACATTTGCAGGTGCACCGTAGGCAGTAGATGCACCGGAAAATATCTTGCTACTCGTGTTCAGCTGGACGTGAATTTCCAGCCCTATGACAGTTTCCCAGCTCATGAGACTTTAAAACCTTCAGGTTGCAGTTGATGCCAGTCGCTCAATAGCTGGTACTGGTGCGCAATGTTTAACAGCCTGGCTTCTTCAAAATAGTTTGAAACAAGCTGCATCCCAACCGGCAACCCGTTTGCAAGTCCGACGGGAATAGACATCCCCGGCAGTCCCGCGAGGTTGACCGAGGCTGTGAAAATATCTGACAGGTACATACTGATCGGGTCATCAATATTCTCTCCGAGCTTAAAGGCTGTACCGGGAGTGGTGGGCCCCATGATGACATCGACCTCAGAAAATGCCTTCTGAAAATCATCCCTGATTAACCTGCGAATTTTTTGTGCTTTTAAATAATAGGCATCGTAATAACCTGATGAAAGTACATAGGTACCAATCATAATCCTGCGCTTGACCTCACTACCAAAGCCTTCTTCGCGAGAACGGCAATAAAGGTCTTCAAGGCTCTCCGGGTTCTCACAGCGATAGCCAAAGCGTACACCATCATAGCGTTCAAGGTTCGATGAGCACTCAGCAGGTGAGATCACGTAATACGCCGGGATTGATAGTGCCGTGCTGGCAAGGCTTAGCTCTGTTATCTTCGCACCCCGTTGCTCCAGTAACTTCACCGCCGCTTCAATGTTTGACGCGATGCCAGGGTCAAGATCATCATTAAAGTACTCCACCGGAAGCCCGATCTTTAATCCGTCAATTGAATCACCAAGACATCCACTGTAATCATCAACTTCCCTGTCGACGGAGGTGGAATCCCTCTCGTCAAATCCCGACATCGCTGAAAGCATCAGTGCCGCATCTTCTGCACTTCTTGCGAGTACACCACCCTGGTCGAGGCTGGATGCAAAGGCAATCATGCCATAGCGCGATACCCTGCCGTAGGTAGGTTTCAGGCCGGTCAATCCACAAAAAGCCGCGGGCTGGCGAATGGAACCGCCGGTATCGGTACCGGTTGCCACTGGTACGAGTCTCGCCGCCACGGCACTGGCAGACCCCCCGGATGAACCACCGGGTACTCTTTCAAGATCCCATGGGTTTCTTACCGCTCCGTAGTAGCTGGTTTCATTTGAGGAACCCATGGCGAACTCATCAAGGTTTGACTTGGCCAGGCACACCATCCCGGCAGCCTCGAGCTTTTCGACAACGGTTGCATCATAGGGTGACACAAAGTTGTCCAGCATCAGCGAACCACAAGTGGTTTTTATCCCCTTTGTGCAAAAAATGTCCTTGTGGGCCAGCGGGATTCCCGTGAGCGGCCCTGCATCTCCACTTGCCAGTAACTGATCAGCACGGGCAGCCTGGTCCAGGGCGAGTTCAGGTGTCATGGTGATGTGACAATTCAGTTTGCCCGCCAGTTCTTCATTTCGGGAAATATAGGCTTGCACCAGTTCCACGCTGGAAAATTCCCTGTCACCCAGGAGGCGTGACAATTCAACGAGATTGTGTTGAAACATAATGGTTAAGTACGACGAATAATGAATTCAGGAATTGTGCGACTTGCTATTCAATCACCCTGGGCACCAGGTAATGCCCGTCCTCAACGGCCGGTGCTATTTCCTGGAAAAGGGAGCGCTGGTCTGACTCCGTCACCTCGTCCGGGCGAAGCCGGGCCTTGATCTCAAGAGGGTGGGCGAGGGGCTCAACACCATTTGTGTCCACCGAGTTCATCTGCTCTACAAGCTCGAGGATTCGCCCCAGTTCAGGGGCGCTTTCTTCAATGGCGTCCTGGCCCGGTGAAAGTCGAGCAAGCCAGGCGATTTTCTCTATTTCAGAGCTGTCGATTGACATCAAAAAATACCCATTTCTTATTGAAAAATGAACCATTTATGATACCTAACAGCTTGCTCAAAGTCTCCCCCATTGATAAAGTTACGCTTTTACAACCAGAATGAAGGTGATCTTGCAGGAGTTTGAGATCGCTCAGAAAATCAGCGGCTTGCCGGCCAGGCTCAAGGGCTGGCTGAGGATCTTGGGATGCGGATATCGAATCACAACCAGCAGCTGTCCAGTTTTCAAAGGCTTTTCACGAAGTTATCTTCATCAGATTTAGAAAGTTGATACGTTAAATGTTTAAAAGTTTAAGAGGATTTTTCTCTAACGATCTGTCCATTGACCTGGGTACGGCCAACACCCTGATCTATGTCAGGGGTAAGGGCATCGTGCTTAACGAGCCTTCCGTGGTAGCCATTCGAAAGGAAGGCGATACCATCAATGCCAAGTCCATTCGAGCGGTTGGCGCCGAGGCCAAGCGCATGCTGGGACGTACTCCCGGACACATTACCGCCATCAGGCCTCTCAAGGATGGTGTTATTGCCGAGTTCACCGTCACCGAGAAGATGCTGCAGTATTTTATCCATGCCGTTCATGGCGGTACCGTTTTTAAACCCAGTCCAAGGGTACTGGTCTGTGTTCCCTGCGGGTCAACCCAGGTTGAACGACGTGCCATCAAGGAGTCAGCCATGGGGGCGGGGGCCAGAACGGTCCATCTTATCGAAGAGCCAATGGCTGCGGCAATTGGTGCGGGGATGCCAGTGAGTGATGCGCGTGGCTCCATGGTGCTGGATATCGGTGGTGGTACAACCGAGGTCGCAGTAATTTCCCTTAATGGTATTGTCTATTCAGATTCCGTGCGTATTGGCGGTGACCGTTTCGATGAAGCAATCATAAACTATGTTCGCCGCAATTATGGCACCCTCATTGGTGACGCAACTGCAGAACGAATCAAGCATGAGCTGGGTTGTGCATATCCCGGCAACGAAGTGTGCGAAATAGAAGTGCGCGGGCGCAACCTGGCCGAGGGTATCCCACGTAGTTTTACACTCAACAGTAATGAAATACTCGAGGCACTGCAGGAACCCTTAACTGGAATCGTTGACGCGGTAAAGAATGCTCTTGAAAAAACCCCACCGGAACTCGGTTCAGACGTTGCTGAACGAGGCATGGTACTTACCGGCGGTGGTGCCTTGCTGCGAGACCTGGATCGCCTGCTAATGGAAGAGACTGGCTTGCCGGTAATTGTTGCCGAGGACCCATTGACCTGTGTAGCGCGAGGTGGTGGACGCTATCTTGAGATGGTTGATGAATACGGTAGTGATATTTTAACTGTAGAGTAACTGGAATTTCGAAGGGGGGGAGTGAGTCATCAAAACACTGTTCCTTAAAAGCCCGTCTGCAAACGTCAGGATAATTATTTTTGTCCTGTTTTCTATCGTCCTGATGACGGTAGATCACAAGCAGAATCACCTTGAGGCGGTGCGTTCAGTGCTCTCTACCCTGGTTTATCCCATCCAGTACGTGGTAAACCTGCCCGTGGCCGGGGCTCATAGCCTTTCAGATTCGCTTGTTACACGCAAAAAACTGCTTGAAGAAAACTCCCGTCTCAACGAAGAGCATCTCAGGCTTCATTCACGCTTACAGCGTTTTGCTATCCTGGAAGAAGAAAACAAGCGTTTAAGGGAATTGCTTGAATCGAGCATGGAATTAAATGAACGGGTTCTTGTTGCAGAATTGATTGAAGTTGACCTGGAGCCTTTTCGCCGGCAAATAGTGATCAACAAGGGCAGGAACCAGGGTGCCTATGATGGGCAGCCTATCGTGGATGCCGGCGGTATCATGGGGCAAATAATCCACGTCGGTCCTTTTTCCAGCACCGTGTTGTTGATCACCGATCCAACCCACGCCCTGCCTGTACAGGTTAATCGCAATGGTCTGCGCGCGATTGCTGTTGGCACCGGCCAGGACGGCGTACTATCTCTTGAGCACCTGCCGACAAACGCCGACATCCACGAAGGCGACCTGATTGTGTCCTCTGGTCTCGGGCATCGCTTTCCAAGGGGTTATCCCGTAGGCACAATCTCGGAAATTAATTTCGTACCCGGTGAGCCCTTTGCCCGTGTCGCGGTATCTCCCAGTGCCAATCTTGGTAAGAGTCGCGAAGTCTTGCTGGTCTGGCCTTACGAAGATGTGCAGCAGGATCTAAAGTCTGAAGAAGTGGCGGTGA
>CAZXDV010000014.1:0-25444 GCA_964639535.1 uncultured Enterobacteriaceae bacterium
AGCTGGGGTACCAAATCAAAATTACCCCAGGTGTGCCTGCTGCCCCCTGGCAGGAAGCACAGCAAGCCCGGTGTGCCGATTCCTGTTTCAATAAAATAAGTAAACACTTACTTTCTTTTAAAACTTTATTCATTAAAGGGTAGGCCAGGTGACCTAGCTGGATTATTGTCCTGGGCAAAACCGCTGTTTACCAGCATCTGGTGATGGCAAGTGAACGTGGGGCCGCCATGTCATTACTGGATCCTGGCGCCCCGTCAAACAACGGGCACCGGGCCCCACTTCCCTGGCGCTTCCACAGGGCAGGAGCAATGGTCAATATGCCCGCTGCTAAAAGCCGGGTTTGAACAAATTATGCTTTAAATACAGCATGTTACTGACTCTCCCGGCATCCCGCCTGCGTTACTCCAGTGGGCCCCGGCCGGGCAGGCCCGGTGCGGCCTTGAGCTGGCATCAAGCTTGCAAAAGTAGAGTCGCTATATAAGGAATGAAAGATAAATCAAGGGGAGGCTAAATATCCTGACTCCTCCAAACAGGGTAGAAACAAGCTCATTTCTGAGACGCTGTCCAAGGATGTGTAGACTGGACGCGATCCTTGTTGAATTACAAACCAGGCGAACAATTACCGGAGCGGCTTGAATGACGAGTTCAGTAGCGAGAGAGCTACCCACCGATAACCTCTTTGAAGTTGCAGTGAATGCATCACCTACGGGGATGGTGCTGGTGGATGACAGCGGCCGGGTTGTACTCACCAATGCCAGGATAGAAGAAATATTCGGTTACAAGCCCGATGAACTCATCGGTGAACCTATCCATAAACTGGTCCCCGAGCATTGCCGCCTGCATCATTCAGGACAGCTCGAGACTTATTTTAAAAATCCCGCTGCCCGGAAAATGGGAAGTGAGAATTCCTCCCTGGCCGGGTTGAGAAAAGACGGTTCTGAATTTCCCGTAGAGATTGCCCTCAACCCGGTATATTCCGGCGGTCAGCTGCATGTCCTTGCTTCCATTATCGACCAGACAGAACGCAAGTTAACCGAGGAAAAGCTGGATCACTTTTCCAAGCTTGATCGCATCATGGTGGATGAGGCACCGATAGGAATTGCCCTGGTAGACAAGCAGGGAAGATGGCTGCGTGTAAACACGGCGCTTTGCGAGATGCTGGGTTACACAAGGGATGAATTGATATCAGCCGATCTTTATGAAATCACTCACGAGGAAGACAGGACCAGGGATGAGGACATCATACGTAAACTGGCCAGCCGGGAAGTGGAAGTGGGCAATTACAACAAGCGTTATCGCCACCGGGATGGGCATTTCGTATGGATTAATATCCACTGCTCTGCGGTTTATGATGCTGATGGCAATGCCGAATTTTTTATCGGACAAATCCTGAATATCGATGAGCAAGTCAGGGCAGAGCTGGTACAAAAGCAAAGAGAAGCTGAGCTAAGTTCATTCATTGAAAATATTCCCGGCATGGTGTCGATGAAAAATTCAAACCTCGAATATACCCGGGTAAACCAGCACGCCCTGGAACTCTTTCAATTTGAGGAAGAAGATATTCTGGGTAAGCGTCATGAAGAGCTTTTTGAAAGAACAGACAGCAATATCGACTGGAACATTGATACCAGGGTGCTTCAAAGTGGTGTTCCCCTGTCTGAGGAATGGACACGCCGAATTAAGGGACAGGAGAAAATATTTCAATCCCTGGTATTTCCCATTACCGGGGAAGATGGGGAAACAGCTTCAATTGGAACGATTTCCCTTGATGTCACTGAAAAAAAACAGGAGGAAAAAAAGCTTTACGAAGCCACGAGCTTGAACCGTGTCCTGGTGGATCATGCCCCGCTCGGTATTGCCCTGAGTGATCCGGAAGGCAACTGGATAAGGGTTAATGATGCTTTTTGCAAGATGCTGGGATATACCCAGGAAGAGCTGACCAACAGCAGTTTTTCTATGATAACGAGGGAAGATGAGATTGAAAAAGACCTCGATTACATCAAGCGGCTGCTGGCCAGGGAAATCGATAGTTTCAGTGACGAAAAAAATTACGTCTGCAAGAACGGTAACATCATCCGTGTGAAACTTGATGTCTCGCGTGTCGACGACGAGTCTGGCATACCGAAGTACTTTGCCTGCCAGATAAGAGACATTACGGAACAGAGACTTGCTGAAGACAGGCTGAATAATCTCAGCTCCCAGTTTGCCGCCTACCTGGAACACAGCCCCGGGTATATCACCTTGAAAGATACCGGGCATCGTTACCTGCTCGGTAACAATGCCGTGGCAGAACTGCTGGGCACAACTCGTGAAGACTTAATCGGCAAGCGTGTAGGTGATTTTGTCGAACAGGAACTAGCCAACTCGATTGAGGACGTAGAAGCAGAGGTAATGAAAACGTTCGAGGAAGTAACAAACGAGCGATATCACAAGGACACTGGACGCGTAGTTCTTAGCACGGTTTTTCCTGTTATTGACAAGAACGGAAAACTGCTTTGTACCGGTACAATTTCCGTGGATATCACGGAAAGAAAACAACAGGAAGAGGCCCAGGTTAGCCAGGCCCGAAAGCTTGAATTGCTTCAGCGAATTGCCGTACAGGTTAACCAGTCTGACGAACCGCAAGAGGCGATGCAAAATTGCCTTGATACGATTGGCAATTATATGAACTGGGAAGTGGGCCATATATACATCGTAAATGAACAAGAAGGCGAAAAATCACGCCTTATTTCGTCCAACCTTTTCTATCTCAAGGATGAAGCGCGCTACAGGGACTTTTACCTGGCAACCAGGGACCTCGAGTATTCCGAGGGAAAGGGACTACCCGGAATCGTCTACCGGGATAAAAAAACAATATGGATCGATTCCGCGGCAACCAAGAAATCGTTTCCAAGGAAAAAAGTCGCCGATGAATGTGGACTCCGGGCCGGGGTTGGTTTCCCGGTTATGATTTCCAATGAGATCGCGGCTGTTTTTGAATTTTTCTCAAGTACCGATGTTCAACCCGATACCGAGATTGTTGAGCTGTTTCATTATGTAAGCAGCCAGCTGTCACCGATATTTGAAAGAAAACGCGCCAACCGTAGCATCGCAACCGCATTGAAGCGGGTGAACTCACATATCTCCAATACTCCGCTTGCTGTAATTGAATTTGATCGAAACCTGAAGATAGTGCAATGGAACAGGACCGCGGAGGAAACCTTTGGCTGGACCAGGGAAGAAGCCCTTGGAAACACACCGGTCGAGCTGGGTATGATCTTTGAAGAAGATCTTTCACGCATCCAGGACAGGGTTTTTAAACCGATACTTAACGACGAGACCGTAAAAGCCGGAATTAAAAATCGCAACAACACGAAAAGTGGTGACGTACTTCACGTAGAGTGGTTTAACTCGAGCCTTACCGATGAAAATGGTGAAGTGGTTTCAATGATAAGTTTTGCACTTGACAGGACTGGTGAAGTTGAAGCGCAGCAAAAGCTTTTTGAAAGCGAGGAACGTTTTGACCTCGCGGTATCCGCATCAAATTCCGGTATTTTTGACTGGGATGTTGGAAATGACAGCATATGGGCTTCACCAAAGCTTATTGACCTGTTTCAACTTCCTCGCGATAACAATCAAAAATTAACGGTAAAGGACGCGGCTAATTTTTTTCACCCGGATGATCAGCCATTATTTGAATCTCTCAAGCATGAATTGCTAAGCACCCCCATAGAAATCAACGCCGATTACAGGATAGTCGCACCAGATGGTAAAGTAACATGGGTAGAAGAAAACGCATTGAGCGTGGCGAATGACGACGGAAAAATATACCGTGTAGTCGGCACCTTTACAGACATTTCCGGACGCAAGAACGCTGAACAGGCGCTTAAGCAGTACACTGAAGATTTGAAACGCTCTAATTCTGAGCTTGAACAATTCGCCTACGTGGCTTCACATGATTTACAGGAACCACTCAGAATGGTTGCCAGTTTTACCGACTTACTGGCAAAACGTTACTCTGAGCAACTTGATGATAAAGCGCTGGAATACATAGGGTACTCGGTTGACGGTGCAAAGCGAATGCAGCAGCTCATCAATGATTTACTCATGTACTCGCGCGTGGGAAGAGAGGACAAGCCCCACGAGAACGTAGATTTAAACCAGGTATTCCAGGATGCCAGGGATAATCTCCGACTGGCCATCGATGAAAAGTCCGCTTCAGTAAGCTCGGTGGAGTTACCCACGGTGAAGGGGGATAAGCAGCAACTGCTACAGCTATTTCAAAATCTCATTGGTAATGCCCTGAAGTACTCCAGGGAGAAGTCCACACCAGATATCCGGATAAGCTACAGCGCAAAAGACAACCAGCTACTGGAGATTTCCGTGAGTGACAATGGCATAGGCATAGCCCCGGAATTTGCCGACAAGATTTTTGTTATATTTAAACGATTGCATGGTAAGGGAGAGTACGGTGGTACGGGTATCGGACTCGCGATCTGTAAAAAAATTATCGAAAGGCATGGCGGCAGTATATGGGTGGAGAGAAACCCGCCGCAGGGTTCAAGCTTCAAGTTCACGCTACCTGCCTGACAGTGGTAAGATAGTTAACTATTTATTAGACATAACCAGGTTCAAATAAAATGGCCAAGAAATTTAATGGTGTACCTGCAACAATCCTGCTGGTTGAAGATAACGATGCTGACGTTATCCTGGCAGAGGAAGCCCTGGGTGATGGAAGGATCAGAAACGAAGTCCATAGGGTAAAGGACGGCCTCGAGGCGCTGGATTTTCTTAACCGCGCGGGGGACTATGCAGATGCACCGCGACCTGATGTGATCCTGCTTGATTTGAACATGCCGAGAATGGATGGAAGAGAATTCCTTGAAGCTATCAAGGATGACAATGAGAAAAAATCCATACCCATTATCGTACTCACTACATCGGAAGCTGAAACTGATGTAGCGAAGTCCTATGATCTCAACGTGAATTGTTATATTCAGAAACCCGTTGGGTTCAGTGACTTTGTTTCAATTGTCCACGCTATCGAACACTTCTGGTTTTCAGTTGTTAGCCTGCCCGACTACAGCTGAGAACAAATTTAGCTCATGTTCTTTTTGTACTCGCGGTAATAGTCGATAACTTTCTTCACGTAATTCCGGGTCTCCTTGTAAGGCGGCACCTTGTTGCCATGGCGTTTTACCGCACCTTCTCCGGCATTGTAGGCAGCCAGCGCAAGCACAAGGTTATTGTTGAACATGTTCAACAGGTCCCTGAGGTAACGAGAGCCGCCACTCACATTCGAGGAAGGATTGCGCCTGTTGTTTACACCGTAACGCCGAGCCGTCTCTGGCATCAATTGCATCAGGCCGACAGCACCGGCGCGGGAAATGGCATTTGGGTCATAGGCAGACTCTGCCGTGATGACGGCATGCAAAAGTGACCTTGGTAATCCGTATTGACTGGCATAATAGTCAATGGTGGAACTGAATTTCTTCTGGTTCTGGGTAAACTTGTCGTAATCGATGTTACTTTTTTTCTCTTCCCAACCCTTCCAGGTTTTAACCAGTAACTTGTATTTTTCGTTTTTGGGCTTATCTGTAAGGATAACGCGCCCATGCTTGTCGACGTACTTGTAGATGTCAGCATGGACAGGCTGCATAACCAGCAATACGGTACACAGGCAAAATGCAAGAAAGTGGAATTGCATGGAGTCTATTCTCAAGCTTTTTCCAAGGTTTGGATGATAACTATATAACAAATATGGTATTAATAGAACATGGTCAACGCTGGCAGCAAAGGGGCAAGAACGCACCCGGTACCGCAGAAGGTAGCAATTAAAGGTTTACCGGCTAAATTACATCAATACATTTAAAAACTTATTTCCATCATGAGTGAATTTCATCTCGCACAACTTAATATCGCTCAAATGCAGACGCCAATCGATGACCCGGCAATGAAAGATTTCGTCGACAACCTGGAAGGCGTCAACAAGATTGCAGAGAGCAGTCCCGGCTATGTATGGCGCCTGCAAACTGACGAGGGAGACGCCACGGCGATCCGAATTTTTGGTAGCGATATGCTGCTGGTGAACATGTCGGTCTGGGAAAGTGTCGAGCAACTCAAATCGTTTGTCTATGAGTCCTTTCACCTTGAATTACTCAAGCGGAAAAAGGAATGGTTTAGCAAGTTTGACAAGGCCTACCAGGTCATGTGGTGGATCAGGGCTGGTACCGAGCCTTCTATCGAGGAAGCCGAGAGACGACTTGTTTATTTACAGGAAAATTCAGAAAGCCCTTACGCTTTCAGTTTTCGTCAAAGCTTTCCACCTTCCGAGGATCACCTGGTACTACCCGAGCACAAGTAAAAGCCAGGTAGAGCGGCAAAGAAGATAGGCACCCAGTAGTGCCAGGCATGTGTCAAACACAAGCTGGAATTTCTCTGCATCGATATTTTTTCGAACGTGTCTTCCAAGATACATTCCGGCAAATGCCGGCAAAAGTACCACGAGGGATAGCAGGCCATTTTCCATTGACAAGAGCTCGTGCCTTTGTAATGAAATGGCCAGGGCGATAGAAGACATCGTGAAAAATATTCCCATTGCCTGGATCAAGGTATCCCTTCTAAACCCAATCGCTCTCATGTAAAGGAGAGATGGCACAAGATAGACCCCTGTCGTCCCTGTAATAAAGCCATTAAGTGGCGCCAGGAGTATGCTTGCAGCCGGTTCATACTTCGCAGGGATGGTCGGCTCATAATCAAGGAAGCGTGTTAGTGCAAATCCCAGTAACACCAACCCAAGCAAGGCCGTCAGCCAGTTCACATTTACTGTCACCAGCAGGAAAGAGCTGAGAAGCACAGTGATTACACTCACCAGGAAATAGAACCACATGCGTTTCACAATCTCGCGAAAATGTTCTCCATCTATTGCCTGCCATATATTGGTAATGACAGAGGGCAGGATGGTAAGAGGAAGCGCATCATGTAAACCGATAAATAGCGTCAGGAGAACCAGTGCAACCAGGGGGAAGCCAAAGCCCACCATGCCCTTGATGACACCGGCAAAAAGGAAAATAAATCCCGACAATACAAAAGTTTCCATGGGTAAATTCTCCGGGAATTACTGTAAACAGGCAATTTTTCCGTAAATAAACATGCGATTCAGTGTCGATGGTTTATTATACGTGTTATGAAATTCTGTCCTCTTTGCACCAGTGAACTGGTGGAGAAATATTTAAGCGACGCGATGCGGATGGCCTGTCCTGCGGAGGATTGTGAATTTGTACACTGGGATAACCCAACTCCTGTAGTCGCAGTTGTCGTTGAGCACAGGGGGGAGATTGTCCTGGCTAACAACTATGCATGGCCTGAACATATCTTCTCGGTGATAACCGGCTTCCTGGAAAAAAAGGAATCCGCTGCAGAAGGTGCGGCCAGGGAAGTAAAGGAAGAACTTGGCCTGACTGCAGTGCACACTGAACTTATAGATATATATCCGTTTGCCAGGATGAACCAGATCATCATGGGATATTTCGTCAGGGCGAAGGGCAAAATTCAACTCAACGAGGAATTGCGCAGTTATAAACATGTCAGGGCAGAAGATCTTTTTACATGGGATTCTGCGACCGGCTATATACTCAGGGACTGGTTGAATTCACAGGGTTTTAATCCACCGGAAAAAAACCTTTTCAAGGCGCTTCAAAAGAAAACGCAGCGCAGCCAGCTTTACCAGAGAATAGATGAGCTGGTATGCCAGATACCCGAGGGTCAACTTGCTACTTACGGGCAAATTGCAAAAATTCTTGGCGGCTGTGGTGCAAGACAGGTAGGTTATGCCATGTCCTCGCTGGATGAGGGGTCAGATGTGCCCTGGCAAAGAGTTATCAATAGCCAGGGACAAATCAGCACACGCAACAGTAGCGATGGTCACACGCTACAGCGTATTATTCTCGAAGAAGAGGGCATTGAGTTCAACGACAGGGGCAAGGTAGATCTTGAACGATATCGCTGGTTGGGACCAGCTTGAATTATGCTGAATATAATTAGTGTAATAGCATTAATCACGTCCGTCATTACCGTGGCCGTGATCATCCATTTCGAGGTGTTGTCTTCCCTTTCACGCCTTATGCCCCAAATGAAAATCCGCTATCGCTTTCGTATCGCTATCGGAATTTTTGGCGCACTGGTCGCACACACCCTGGAAGTCTGGATGTTTACCTTCGCTTACTATTTCATGATTAAGTCCGGCGAGTTTGGCCAGCTGGTCGGAGTCGATAATATAAGCCTTGCAGACTGTGCCTACTTTTCCTTTATTACCTATACGACACTGGGCTACGGGGATATCGTACCCATTGGAAACCTGCGATTCCTTGCAGGCCTGGAAGCTCTTACCGGCCTTGTGATGATCACCTGGACAGCATCATTTATGTACTATGAAATGCAAAAATACTGGAACCACGATGTATAGCATTTGGGGATCCCGCTTATGAAACTTTATGACATGAAACTGGCACCAAACCCGCGACGGGTCAGGATTTTCATGGCGGAAAAAGGAATCCACGATGTTGAAAAAATTGAAATTAATATTGCAGAGGGGGAAAACCTGCAGGCGGATTACCTGGCGATCAACCCCCGGGGCCTGCTTCCAACGCTTGAGCTTGATGACGGCACCCGTCTTGATGAGACTGTAGCCATATGTCGTTACCTGGAAGAGCTATACCCTGAGCCAGCACTCATGGGCAGGACACCGCTGGAAAAGGCGCAGGTTGAATCCATGCAAAGACACATTGAATTTGACGGACTGATGCCGCTGGCGGATGTATTTCGCAGTACTGTGCCGTTTTTTTCAAAGCGCGCGATTCCGGGTCAGCCGGCCGTATATCCTTCAATCCCTGAATTAACCGAGCGCAGCCGAAACCGCTTCCTGGTTTTTCTCGATAACTTCGATGCCCTGATGGCAGACCGCGCGTACGTCGCCGGCGATAGTTTTTCAATCGCCGACATTACGGCCCTGTGTACCATTGACTTTGCCCGTGCGGTAAAAATCAGGCTCGACACCACGCATGAGAATGCGAGACGCTGGCATGAGCTGGTATCAGCCAGGGATAGTGTTTCAGCATGAAATACCGGGTCAAAAACCGATGAACGAAACCGCGAGGTTATTGCTTATCCTGGGAAGCTTTAACTCTGCCCTGGTGGTTGTGCTTGGAGCCTTTGGTGCCCATGCACTGAAACACAGGCTGGATGAAAACATGCTGCAGGTATACCAGACAGCCACGCAATACCATTTCTACCATGCGCTGGGGCTACTGATAATTGGTATCCTGGCACTTCACCTGCCTTCATCCAGTCTGCTTCGATGGTCCGGACTGCTCTTGCTGGCGGGAATAATCCTGTTTTGTGGCAGCCTGTATGTACTGGCACTAAGTAATCTACGCTGGCCAGGCATGATCACCCCGCTTGGCGGAGTGGCATTTATCCTGGGCTGGGCAATCATGCTACTTGCACTGGTAAAACAATAAATCACCCGGGTTAATGCTGGATCTTGTAAAGCGGTTTTAATTCGCCAGCGTGCTCTGTGTTCCTGTCTTTCCCGGCGTCCAGGTATTCACTGAATAGTTTCCAAAGTGCATCTCCCTGCCAGTCACCACCATCCCGGGAATACAGGCTGTCATTCAATTTTGCTATCTCTGCCGCCAGCGGCGCCGGGCAATGCCCTGCAATGCCACCGAGACTGGCTGGCGCGTCCTGGCCCCAGTTCAACCTCGCCCAGGCGAGCAGGGCCTGTTTCGATGCGCCCGGGTTATTACCCGCACACGCTGCCTTTAACTCGGACAGAACTGTGCGGAGTTTTAAACCCCGTTCATTGTCTTCCTCACGAGGTGAAGAAGCCCTCGATTGTTTCCACCATAAAAACAGGGTGAGCAACCACGCCAGGGCCAGACCTGCACTCAGCCCTCGCCAGATACCACCATCGGTCACCTGCATTTCCGGGCCCGGCGCGCTTCCAGTTTCTGCCGGCTCTTCTACCTGCAAGGGATCCAGCTGAGGTGCTGTGACCTCGGCTTGTTGCCCGGGCACGCTGCTACTACCGGCGGCTGCCTGTACCTCGACTTCGCGTGCAGGCAACTCCGCGTATTCCAGCCGGTCTTTCTCCGTGTTCCACCAGGGTATTTTTATTGCCGGCAAGGTATATCTACCGGCTTGTTCAGGAATAATGGCGGTTTTTTCCTGCCGGGTGGCGGTGGTGCCGTCCGCCTTTTTCTCGTCATTCATGGCAGGCTGATCGGGATAAAGCTTGAACCCGGGGACCTGCCATTCATCGAGTACCGGAAGCTGGCTGGCGACCTGCCCCTTCGCATTAAGTGTAAGGGTCCGTGTAATGGGTTCACCAGCCTGGAAAACGGGTGGTTCTTTTGACCATGTTTCGTTCAGCAACAGCAGCTTTGCAGGTAACCAGTTTTGTCCCGGAAAGGAACCAGGTACCGGCCTGACATCAAGACTCAACCGTTCAGAGCGCTCTACAATCGTTCTTGGTTCGGGCCCGAAAGGGTCAAATATGGAAAATGCACTTCGGCTTGTTTGTCCCTGGAATGTTACCGGTTCAATAGATACGCGTCCGCTGGCCAGTGGATATATCGCGTAGCGTCGTTCAATCACTTCATATCTCTTGCCGGCACGACGCACCTGGTAACGCTTGTCTTCATCGATGCGTTCTACAATTGCGTCAGCATCAAGTTGTGGAACCTCAGTGAGACTGGCATTGGATACCGCCACGGAAAGAAATAGCCGTACCGTGTAAATGACTTCGGCCTGCACATAAGGTGACGGCTCATTCACTTCCACTTCAAGAAAGATATCTTCACCGCTACCGGGCTTTGAAATACTTCCACGCCCGGTTTTCACATTCACAAATGATGGCTGGCTACGGTCCTTGCCAAAACTTATTGACGGAATGACCAGCTTGCCCTCACGGCGCGCCAGGGCTGTAAGTTTCCATGTCTTGGTGGAACTGATTTTTCCATTAACAATACTCATGTTACTGCTGCTGCTTCGGGAAAGGATCTGAAAGTCCTTTTGCAGGGGTGAAAAATCCGGGTCGTCATCCACTGAACCATCGCTTTCAAATATCATCACGAAAGATTCATTTAGTCCCACGTCCTGCCTGTCTGTTTTGACAGTGATGGTTGTCGCCTGTGATAGCTGGACATGTAGCAGGATGACCAGTGAAACAAGTCCCTGGAAAATAGTTCTTGTTGAAATCTTTACCATTGTTTTTTACCTGGATCGTGCTGGCCCTGCCTCTGTTTGTACTGGTACAGGAACTTTCTTCGCAGAAGGCCCGCCGGGTCGTCCGGGATACGGCGTAACCACTGTTCAGTTGCCCGCTCTTCCTCGTTCTGTTCATTTTGTTGTGCCTGGGCCAGTTGAGCTTCCTCTTCTGCCGCTTCTTTTTCTTCCTCGGCACCGGGCTCAGGCTGCTGCTGTGATTCCTGTTCCGCCTGCTGTTCCTCTTCCGGTTCGGGCTGTCCTTGCGCCTGCTCCTGTTCATCATTATTTTCCATATCCTTATTTCCATTTCCAGCCTGCTCGGATTTTTGTTCATCCTGTTGCTGTTGATCTTCGCCCTGCGAATCGCCCCCTTGTTGTTCCTGCTGCTCTTGCTGCTCCTGCTCCTGTTCCTGTTCGCGCTGATCGTCCTGGTTCTGACCAGATTGCTGCTGTTGTTGTTGCTGTTTTTCCAGTTCCTTCTCGAGTAACTCCTTGTTAAAACGGGCATCTTCATGATCCGGGGCCAGGCGCAGCACCTCCTCATATTTTTCTATTGCTTTTTCGTACTGCCCCATGCGCGCAAGGGCATTACCCTTGTTGTACAGGGACAGCTGATCTTCCAGTGTGTCGAGGGACTCCAGTGTAGAGTCAAATTCACCATTACGATATTGCGCTGCCGCTTTCCACGCCGGGTCCTGAAACAGTGCTGCAGCAGCCCCGGTATTGCCATTCTCCATTTCCCTTAGTGCACGTTGGTCATCACGTAACCACAGGCTATCCCACTCAAATGCCTCTACCCTGTCGGGAACGGGCAATAGCAGGAAACAAACTGCCAGCATGTAACCGCGTCTGAATGCCAGGGCGGCCAATGGCAATAACAGCAATAACAACCACGGCCCCTGTTCCCTCCAGGTGTCAGTCTCAAATTCCGTTGAAACCTCCTGTTCACCTCTCAATGTACTACTCATGGCCTTCATCAGCAGGTTGATATCTCCGTCATCCGTCGTCATCTTCCTGTATATACCACCACCGGCACCAGCCGTTTCTCGCATACCCTGTTCCTCGAGCACAGGAATGACGATTTCCCCCCTGGCATCCTTCAAAAAGCTTCCATCATCGTTAAGTATCGGTGCGCCGTGCCTGGAACCAATACCAAGCACAAATATTCGATAACCCCGGGCTTCCAGTTCTTCAGCAACCGGTGCTGCGAGGGCACTGTCAATCTCGTCGCTGATCAACAGGATATTACCGCTGGCGTGCCCCGCACCCTTCAAAAGCTCTTGCGCTTTTCGAAGTGCGAGATCGGGACGACTGCCCTGTGCAGGCATGATAGAAGTAGTAAGCGCAGGCAACTGGGAGTTAATGGTTGCCACATCGTCAGTCAGGGGCGTTACAGTGAATGCATCTGCAGCATAGACCAGCAGGGCCAACTGACCTTCACCGTGTTGTCGAAGTATGTCCGCAATCTTGAACTTTGCCCGCCCAAGCCGGCTGGGCGAAACATCATTGGCATCCATTGAGCGGGAAAGGTCGAGCGCGATTACAAGTGCACTCTGCCGGTTGAAGACAGGTTGCGGTAGCCTTTCCCAGGCGGGACCGGCAAGGGAGAGAATCGCGAGTGTACCGCACAGGGCAGTGAGAATGATTGGCAAGCTTCGAGACCCGCGAGTTCCGCCAATGAGCATGTGAGGTAGCAGGTGGCTGTCACACACGGCTTCCCAGCTTCGGTTTCCAAGCCGTTTTTTTATCATCAGCCAGGTGACTGCGAATAATACCGGTAACAGGCCCAGCCACATTGGTCTCAAAAAATGAAATTGCTCAAGGTCCATCAGCGGATCCTTCCACTTTGCTTCAGCGCGAGCAGCACGGCAGATATAACCAGGGCAAGGGCAAGCGGCCAGTGATACAGGGACTGGCGGGGCCGGAATCGCTTTGCGTCCCGTTCGATGGGCTCCAACCTGTCGAGTTCTTCATAGATTTTTTCAAGCTCCTCGGTGTCGCGCGCTCGAAAATATCGCCCGCCTGTCTTCTCCGCTATCGCCGTCAGGGTGACTTCGTCGAGGTCAGCTGAAGGATTAACTTTTCTGTTACCCAGGAAGCTGCGAATTACCATTTCATCGGCGCCGACACCGATGGTGTATATCCTCATGCCCTGCTCCGCGGCCATTTCCGCAGCTTCAACAGGTTCAACGACACCTGCGGTATTTGCCCCGTCAGTCAGGAGTATCAGAATTCGATTGCTGTTTTCGTGCTTCCTCAGTCTCTTGACTGCAAGCCCTATAGCATCTCCGATGGCTGTAGCGGTGCCCGCCAGGCCTATAGCAGATTCGTGCAGCAGTGTTCTCACCGTTTCACGATCCAGCGTAAGCGGTGTTTGCTGGTATGCCTGTTCACCAAAAAGTATCAGGCCAATGCGGTCCCCTATCCTGCGATCAATAAAGTTGCCAGCGACGTACTTCGTCGCGACCAGCCTGTTGACCTTTTGGCCTTTCAGAAAAAAGTCCTGCTCTTCCATGCTGCCGGACAGGTCCACCGCCAGCATCAGGTCCCTGCCACTGACCGGTATTTCAACAAGTTCGCCAAGCCACTGTGGACGCATACTGGCCAGTACAAGCATCAGCCAGGCCAGTGCCGCGAGCCAAAGCGGCCAGCGCCTGGATTTCTTCGCAGTACCGGGTTCACTGGTATCGAAGTCCTCGATAAAAGGGACCCTTAGCGCAGCCTCGGCTGCGCTTGTCGCCGGAGCAAGCCAGCGCCTTACCAGCCATGGTAAGGGTAGTAACAGGCAAAGTAGCGGCCATTCAAAATGAATCATGTCTTTAATTCATCCCTGGCGTTGACGAGCTGGTTCAGCCATCTTCGGCAGAGCTCAACAAAAGGCTCCAGCTCAGCACTCTCACTTTGTGGTCGATAGGGAGCATCCAGCAGGATGCGGCCGGGGCCATTACTGAATGGGTGATCGTCAAAGGGAAGATCCAGGAAACTCAGCCAGTCTTCACCGGTGAGACTGGCACTGTCTGCGCGGGGCAGGATACTGATGCTCATTCGCCGAAGAAGTATGGAAACATCAGCCACGAACCTGCGCGAATCACGGTGCTGATCAAATTCCACCTGCAGTCGATCAAGCTCTGCCTGGGCCATGTAGATGGCAGATCTCTTCAAGCGGCGCTGGCGCCAGCGCCACCAGCAAACAAGTGCGATGCCGGTGACCAGTATCAGTAGCAGCAACCACCAACCCGGTGCTGGCGGCCACCACCCGGGCTCTGCCGGCAAATGGATATCCCTCAGGGGTAACTCGGATGGATCAGTCATTTTCGCTACTTCAGTCCGAGACCACTCTGCAAAGTGCTTAATGGATCGTCTTCCGTGGAGCAGTTGACCAGGTGTATGCCACCCTTTTTTGAGAGTCGCTGCAGCCTCTCCTGGTGTGCGAGAAAATTATTTCGATGACGCTCGGCAAAGGAACGGTCGTAGGTATCCAGCATCCGCTCCTGCTGGCCATCACTGACCCGGTAAAGCCCGGCCGTTGGCAAGGACTGCTCCAGCTGGTCATATAAAAAAATCATCACGATGTCGGTATGCCTGCTCAACAACACCAGCTGGGATTCGCACTTGTCGTCCATGTTACGAAAATCACTCATCATGAATACAAGGCTGCCGGGGCGAGCCAGGCGACGTAGACGCACAAGGGACCTGTACAGGGTTGCGGGATCCCGCTTTGGCTGACTGTCAACATTCCAGCTCGGATGACTAACGACCTGGTTAATCAGGCGTAATACACCCGTTTTACCGCGGTAGGGCTTTATTTCATGGTGCACCTCGTCGGAAAAAATCAATCCTCCAACACGATCCCCGTGATGAGTCGCACCCCAGGCAACCAGGCTTGCCAACCTTGCCGCGATGACCGACTTGTAACTGCCGCGCGTGGCAAAAAACATGCTTGCACGCAAATCAAGCCAGACAAAAACCTGTCTTTCCCGCTCCTCGCGGAAAAGCTTCGTGTGGGTCTTGCCGCTTCGAGCGGTGACCCGCCAGTCAATGTTTCGAATGTCGTCCCCTGGCTGGTAAAGACGGGACTCATCAAACTCCATTCCACGACCCTTGAATGGTGACTGGTAGTTACCACTTTGCCTGGCAAGGATTTTCTCTGAACCCAGGGGTAGAAAAGGTGCATATCGACTCAGTTGAACGAGCGCCGGCACGCTTACCCGTACCGCCTGGTCTGTTTCCTGTGATTGCTGCATTTAGAATCGGTAACTCAAGTTAATCGCACACTCTTTTAAAACTGCTGCAGGCACGGCCGGGCCACTAGGGAACAGGAATACGGGAAATGAGCTCAGAGATAACGTGGTCGGCGGTAATGCCTTCGGCTTCGGCCTCGTAATTCAGGATAAGACGATGTCTTAAGACATCGTAGGCAATGGCCTGGATATCTTCTGGTGCGACGTAATCCCTTTCCGCAAGCCAGGCATGTGCGCGGGCACACCTGTCCAGGGTGATGGTAGCCCTTGGACTGCCGCCAAACTGCAGCCATTCCGCAAGGTCATCACCGTAGACACCTGGTTGCCTGGTTGCCAGCACCAGTTGCAACAGGTACTGCTCGAGGTTCTCTGCCATGTAAATCTCGAGAACTTCCTGGCGCGCGCTAAAAATGGACTGCTGGCTGACAGGTTTAAAGCTGGACAGGTTTTCGCTGGATTCAATTTGCGCTTCCTCGCGCGACAGTTGCAGGATCTTTTGTTCATCCTCAGCCCTGGGATAATCAATACTCACGTGCATGAGAAATCGATCCAGTTGCGCTTCAGGCAGTGGATAGGTGCCTTCCTGTTCTATCGGGTTTTGTGTCGCCATGACCAGGTAAAGCTGCGGCAGGTTGTAGGTCTCTCGGCCGATAGTAATTTGTCGCTCGGCCATGGCTTCGAGCAGGGCCGACTGGACCTTGGCGGGCGCACGATTAATCTCGTCAGCGAGTACCAGGTTATGAAAAAGTGGCCCCTGCTGAAACACAAAGGTGCCATCCTGTGGTCGATAGATTTCCGTACCTGTCAAATCCGCCGGTAGCAGATCGGGAGTGAACTGGACCCGGTGAAAATCACCTTCGATACCCTCGCCCAGCACTTTGACAGCCCTGGTCTTGGCAAGGCCCGGTGCACCTTCAACCAGCAGGTGCCCATCTGCCAGTAATGCAATTAGAAGACGACTAACCAGTATTTCCTGGCCGATGATCTGTTCACCGATATATTGTTTTAGTTGCTGGATATCCGTTTTTGCAGACATGCTTCATTTCTCTTAATTAAGTACCGCTTTATATTGACTAGTGGCGCAAGGCAAAATTCCATCCGCTTACCTGCTCAATTCCATGTCACAGCCTGTAATTGGCGCCAGGCTCAATAAGCGCCAAACCAAAAAGTCGTGAACATGCCCCGGCGCTTGTCATGAACCCGGCCGGGAAAGATTTACCGGGGTAACACAAAACCGGAATTTCTCACCGAAAGTCATTGTAATTGAACAAAAAGGACTATTGTACGGTAAGGCGTCTAAAATAAAAATTTGTATTAAGGCATAATTACTTTCCCATGCCCCGGATACCTCAAATGACGCCAGCCACCATCAGCACCATACTGAACTCAGCTCCCATGATTATCCAGGGGGCAGGAAAATTGATAAAAATTATCAGGGAACAGCCCGACCCGGGTGAAACCGGGAATGCGGAACAACCCAGTATTCAAAGCCTGGAAAAAGATATAGCCAGGATAGAGTCAAGGCTGGCAGCCAGCGATAATTCCAACATTGAGCAAATTAAGCTTATCGAGCAACTGGCTCGTCAAAACGAGCTCCTGGCCGAATCCGTCGCCCGGCTAAACCAGCGTATCAACCTGGTGCTTGGCGTGTCCTGCGTTGCCCTGCTGGTTTCCCTTGGACTGGTTGCTTACCTGCTTTAATGAAGAAGGTTTTTTGTGCCGACAACACCGTCGAGGCCGGGCTGGTAAACAGCGTCCTTGAAGCCAACGGCATTGCCTGCCTGGTAAAAAACCAGAACCTGGGGGGAGCCCTGGGAGAAATCCCTCCACTTGAATGCTGGCCTGAAATCTGGGTCACTGATGATGCAGACTATTATCGGGCACTCAGGCTGGTTGAAGAGATCAGAAACCAGGAGCACAGCACGAACGATAACTGGCTGTGCAGCTGCGGAGAGACTATAGAAGCACAGTTTAATGCATGCTGGCAATGTGGACGGGAACACCCGGTCAGCGAAGTGGGCGGCCCGGCCTGAATGTACGAGACCTGCCCCAAGTGCCGGTACCAGATAAAGGCCCACGAAGCGGGTGACGGTACAAGCTGTCCAGCCTGCGGCGTGATTTTTTCTAAATGGCTGAAATCCCGCTTTGCCAGTGAAAAAAAGCATTACCCGGAAACCGGGGGCAGCAGCTCTTCCACCGATTCGATCAAAGTTCTGCTGCTGGGCTACATGCTCGGCCCTGATGAAAAAACCAACCCGGTGGTGTTCTGGAGCAGGCTGGTTCTTCTCGTACTGCTGGCGCTATGGGGATGGCATTTCATCAAGATGGACTTTGTCACCAACCCCTTCCAGATTGGGCGCTCATTTATGCACAATATAAACCTGATATTTCACGAGGCGGGTCACATCCTGTTTATTCCTCTTGGAAGGTTTATGAGTATTCTAGGAGGTAGCCTTTTCCAGGTGTTAATGCCCCTTATCGTAATGTTCACTTTTCTTATAAAAAACCATAACCCTTTCGCTGCATCCGTAGGCTTGTGGTGGGCAGGTCAAAGCCTGATGGATATCGCTCCTTATATCGATGATGCTATCGATCAAAAGCTGGTTTTGCTTGGCGGTCGTACAGGGGCGGACTCGCCAGGCTATCATGACTGGGGCAACATTCTTATAGACCTTGATATGCTGGAAAAGCACCGGGCAATTGCAAACATGGCAGATGGTACAGGTAGCGTGATTATCATCCTGGCTATTACCTGGGGAGCCATTGTACTCAAGCGCCAGTTCGCTAATCTCGGCTAAAGAGTCACTCGACCGGAATGACACTGGATTTTAGTGAGCAGGTCAAAGTCGCCCTGGCCAATCCTGCCTCAAGGATAACTGTATTGACCGGGGCAGGTATATCAGCGGAATCAGGCATCCCGACATTCAGGGGACCGGAAGGTTACTGGACAGTCGGCTCCAGGGTGTACATGCCTGAAGAAGTCGCCACCTGGCAAATGTTTACACGTCATCCCGGGGAGGTTTGGGCGTGGTACCTTTACCGGCTGGGCGTCTGCCTTCACGCTGAGCCCAATGCTGGTCACTCGGCACTTGTACGAATGGAGCACTCCCTGGGTGATCGCTTTACCCTGCTTACCCAGTACATCGACAACCTGCATATTCGAGCCGGTAACACGCTGGGCAGGACATTCCAGATCCATGGCAACATCAATTACACCCGCTGTAGTGCAGCTTGCACTGAACAACTGTTTCCCCTGCCGAAGGCACTTAAAATCCGGCGTTCAGAAAAGGGCCTGGCCGATGAGGAAATACGCCAGCTAAGGTGTGAGGGCTGTGGCGAGTGGTTACGCCCTCACGTTCTCTGGTTCGACGAAAGTTATGATGAGGAATATTTTCGTTTTAACAGTTCAATGCAGGTCGCAGAGCAGACCACCCTGCTGATCGTAGTCGGCACCTCGGGAGCCACTACCCTGCCTAATTACGTTGTCTCCATGGTTCACCAGAACCAGGGGACAATTATTGATATCAACCCGGAAAGAAATCCTTTCAGCGACCTGGCCGAGAACAGCCCCGGGGGTAATTTTATTCAAATGGCCGCGTCCGAAGCGCTCACCGGCCTGGCTGAGGCCTGTGAAAAGGTCTTGAAATAGTCCCCGGGACACGATTTTTTCGCCGCGCGGACTACCGTCTGATTTTTATCATGCTGATTTATAAAGCAAAAACCCTGAAGCCATCGCTTTTTATCAGCGCGCTGAAAAATAATTTTACATTAGCCCTTGAAATAGCAAATTTGCTGACTATAATACTTAGTTATCCAACTAACTATAAACGTGGATTATGCCCAGAACCAGTGACAAGAGAGAGCGTTTGGTGGAAGCAGCTGACAAGCTGATACATGTGCAGGGTTTTCATAAAACCACTCTCGCTGACATCGCCTCGGAATCAGGTGTGCCCCTGGGCAATGTGTATTACTACTTCAAGACGAAGGAAGAAATTTGTGATGCAGTGATTGAGGAGCGCAAGAAGGATCTTAGCAGTACGCTTGACACCTGCTGCCGCTCAAACGACCCGAAGAAAGCGCTGTTACGACTGGTTAAAACCATGGTGGATGCCAGCGAGGATATTGCTGAAACAGGGTGCCCGCACGGACGGCTGTGCTCAGAGATGAGTAACGAGATTGACGGTTTGAGTAACTCGGCCGAAGACTGCCTGAAGGTACTGCTGGAGTGGTCGACCGAGCAATTCCAGGGAATGGGGTTGGCTAATGCAAAAGAACTGGGATTTGAATTTATATCCCGAATACAGGGTACCGTGTTACTGGGTAACACGCTGCATGATGCAAAGCGGCTGAAGAGCCAGTTTCGCCAGATCAGCAAGTGGATTGAGTCCCTTGAGATTGCTGAAGCAAAGGATGAAGCTGCTGCATAGACATTTAGCGGTAAAAAAATTTACGTTAATTTTAGTTAGGTAACTAACAATATTATGAAAGAGATAACACAGGTGAACGACAGGAGGACAGATGCCATGCGAACTTACGTAATGCTGCTCCCGTGCTGCTAAACGGTGAAAAAATTTGAACTGGTACTTAGTTAGTTTACTTACAAAATTTTGGAGAAATATGATGAAAAATTTAAGACTTAATTTATTGGCAGTGTTTGTCGCACTGGTGGCGGTCAGCCAGCCCAGCATCGCAGAGGAGCAAGGTTTCTTCCTTGAGAATTCTATTCGACAGCAGATATTCCTCGAGCTGAAGTCAAACGTGCATAGCCTGTACAGGGGACTTGATTTACTGGTTCCTGAAATAGACCAGGCTGAAGTGGCAAGAATTGCTCACAGCCCGAGTGGAGAGAATCTCCTTCTGCCAGTTAACGCTCCTTCAAGTATTGAGCGGAACGAGGTGGCTGTAGAAAAAATCAACTGACTGAACTCCCAATAACTCCCTTTCCCCAAAACTTGGCCGTCGCTCTACCCTCCCCCGGGCGACGGCATTTTTTTGTCCAACAGGAAATTCAGGGTAAAACGAACACCAAAACCTGTCGAATCACTGGCGATGTGGGCAAGGCCGCCCTTTCGATTACTGGCAGATAGATCCACGTGAACCCAGGGCGTGTCATTCTCAATAAATTTCTGTAAGAACCTTGCCGCGAGGATGTGGTCAACGCCACCTTCCAGTGAGCACTGTTTTACATCGGCGATGTCGCTTTTTATTGCCCTGTCATAATCCTCGTCCTGGGGAAATGGCCAGACGCGTTCACCGCTGTCTTTCCCCGCTTCGATTAATGCACTGTGAAATGATTCCCGGTTGCTGAAAACACCGCTGTATGCTGTCCCTATAGAATAAACGCAGGCACCTGTCAGGGTTGCAAAATCCATGATTAACGAAGGTTTTTCCCTGGACGCAAAAACAAGCGTATCAGCCAGCACCATCCTGCCTTCTGCGTCTGTGTGCACAACTTCTATGGTTTTACCATTCGCCGCGGTCACGACATCGTTTGGCTTGTAGGCGAGAGGACCAATATGGTTCATCGCCAGGGCCAGCCAGCATTCCACTTCAAAATCCACCTGCAATCGTGCCAGGGCGAGAAAGCAGCCCAGCGCAACCGCACTGCCCTGCATATCTTCATGCATGCCAAACATGTAATTTGCAGGTTTCAGGTTAGTGCCACCGGTGTCATAGCAAATTCCCTTACCTACCAGGCTGATCTTTTTGTTACTTTTTCCTCCAGCGGGACTGTAGCAAAGACGCACGATTGCCGCGTCCTTCTCAGCACTTCCCTGTACCACCGCCAGAAAAGCACCCGCACCCCTGGCCTTCAGTTTCTTAATATCGTATTGCTCAATTTTCCAACCTTCCTGGCTGGCCAGGTCCACCAGCTTGTCCCGGTACACGCCTGGTGTAAGTTCATTTGGCGGAAGCATACTGAGATAACGTGCCAGGGCATTTCCCTCGGCCTCGGCCAGTGTTCTTTTGAACCCGTGCTTTGCCTTTAAGCCAAGCACATCAAGCCTGCGAATCTTTTTGTCTTTCTTCTTTTCAGATTTCAGACTGGGTAACTGTGCTGACGCTGACGCCGCAGCCGCGATAACAGCTTCCACGTACTTTTCAGCTTCATCACTGGTAAAACCAACCACCGCGACAGCCAGCCTGCTGCAGCCGTAATCAAGTTGTGCTGCCACTATTTTCCTGGCCAGGGTTAACAGTTCAAAAGCACTCTCATCTCCTTGTATAGATGCACAAACCAGGTGCGTGGCAGCACTGTTTGGCAGGTCGAGCGCCACCACGTCCGTATCCTTTTGCCTGAGACCCAGCACCTTGCGACGAGCCATGATCCTGTCGGCATAGGGAAAGCGTGTTTTTGCAAGCGCGGGCCCATGTAAAAGAACAAGATGACTATAAGAATCCAGTGTACGTTTACCGGGTATTTTTTCGTTCTGAACCAGCTTGATATTAGAATAAATCATTGAATTATTGGTTTTTGTTTCCTTCATAGGGAACCTTTATCTGTTAGAATTAGGGCTGGATTCGCTTTGAATCCTATCTTAGCTGAAGGCTATTTTATTGTAATCAAGTCATGGTAGAAAAGATGGCAAGCCAAAATAACGATATTGATGAGCTGGAAACACAGGAGTGGCTCGAATCCCTTGATTCAGTGCTGGAAAAGGAAGGCGTGGAAAGAGCCCATTTCCTGCTGGAGAAACTGATCGCACAGGCACGCAAGGCCGGCGCCTATCTTCCTTATTCTGCCAATACCGCTTACCTGAATACCATACCGCCTTCCAAGGAAGAAAGATCCCCCGGGGACCCGGGCATGGAATGGCGCATTCGTTCGCTGGTCCGCTGGAATGCCATGGCAATGGTGGTGAAAGCCAACCGCCTGAGTACAGAACTCGGTGGTCATATTTCCAGTTTCGCATCTTCGGCAACGCTTTATGATGTCGGCTTTAATCACTTTTTCCGTGCCGCCACGGAAGAGCACGGTGGCGACCTCGTATTTATCCAGGGCCATTCAGCGCCGGGTATATACGCAAGGGCATACATGTACGGACTACTTGACGAAGACCAGCTCGGGCGTTTTCGACAGGAGGTGGATGGTGATGGCTTATCGTCCTACCCGCATCCCTGGCTGATGCCGGACTTCTGGCAGTTTCCCACGGTTTCCATGGGGCTCGGGCCATTGATGGCGATCTACCAGGCTCGATTTATGCGCTACCTGCAGCACCGCGAATTGATCCCGAACGACGATCGAAAAGTCTGGGCCTTCATGGGCGACGGCGAAATGGACGAGCCGGAATCCATGGGCGCAATCGGCATGGCCGCACGGGAGAATCTCGATAACCTGATATTTGTCGTTAACTGCAACCTGCAAAGGCTCGACGGACCGGTCCGGGGAAATGGCAAGATCATCCAGGAGCTGGAGGCTGATTTTCGCGGTGCGGGATGGAATGTTATCAAGGTCATCTGGGGTTCTTACTGGGACCCACTGATTGCACGTGATACACAGGGTTTGCTGTACAAGCGCATGGAGGAGGCCGTCGATGGCGAGTACCAGGCCTACAAGGCAAAGGATGGTGCCTACGTGCGCGAACATTTTTTTGGAAAGTACCCTGAATTAAAGGCCCTCGTGGCAAACATGTCCGACGATGACATCTGGCGCTTGAACCGCGGCGGACATGACCCTCACAAGGTTTACGCGGCATATGCACAGGCCGTAAAACATACCGGGCAGCCGACGGTAATCCTGGCAAAAACGGTCAAGGGCTATGGCATGGGTGAGGCAGGAGAAGGGCAGAATATATCTCACCAGCAGAAAAAAATGGGCGAAGATGCGCTGCTTGCGTTTCGCGATCGCTTTAATATTCCGCTGTCAGACGAGCAGGTCGCTGAGGCCGAATTCTACAAGCCGGACGAGGATAGCCCCGAGATCAAGTACATGAAGCAACGTCGCGAAGAGCTCGGAGGATTCCTGCTCTCCAAGTGGCCAAAGGCACCGAAAGCCAAAGTCCCGGATATTTCTATCCACGAGAAGTTGCTTGAAGGCACCTCGGGTCGGGAAATTTCAACCACCATGGCCTTTGTACGAATCCTGAACGCCCTGATCAAGGACAAGGCATTTGGAAAATATGTTGTTCCCATCGTTCCGGACGAGGCAAGGACCTTTGGCATGGAAGGCATGTTCAGGCAACTGGGTATTTATTCTTCTGTCGGGCAACTGTATGAGCCCATGGACTCTGACCAGGTCATGTATTACCGGGAAGACAAGAAGGGACAGATCCTGGAAGAAGGTATCAATGAAGCCGGTGCTTTTTCTTCCTGGATAGCTGGCGCAACAGCCTACAAGTACCACGGGGTTCAGATGATCCCTTTTTACATTTATTACTCCATGTTTGGTTTCCAGAGAATTGGCGACCTTGCCTGGGCCGCCGGAGACCTTCGCTCCAGGGGCTTTTTGCTGGGTGGTACCGCGGGCCGAACTACCCTGGCCGGGGAAGGTTTACAACACCAGGATGGTCACAGCCATATCGCAGCCTCTACTATTCCCAACTGTGTTTCCTATGACCCGACCTACGCGTACGAACTGGCGGTGATTATTCATGACGGTTTGAAGCGCATGTACGAAGACGAGGAAGACATCTATTACTACCTCTCGGTGATGAACGAAAACTATGAACACCTGCAGATGCCGGAAGGTGCTGAAGAGGGGATATTACGTGGCATGTACCTGCTTCAAAAAGGTGGCAGGAAAAAGCTTCGAGTGCAGCTACTGGGTTCGGGCACTATTTTGCGAGAGGTTATCGCAGCAGCCGATTTGCTGAAGGACGACTTTGCCGTGGATGCTGACATCTGGAGTATCACCAGTTTCAATGAGCTCAGGCGGGACGGCCTTGATGTTGAGCGCTGGAACATGCTTCATCCCGACAAGAAAGCAAGGGAAAGTTATGTTGAACAGTCATTGAAAAATCACAAGGGCCCGGTCATCGCTGCTACCGATTACATGAAAATTTATGCCGACCAGATTCGCCCCTATGTAAAGTCGAGTTACCACGTACTGGGAACCGATGGTTTCGGACGGAGTGATACTCGCAAGAAGTTAAGGGAGTTTTTTGAGGTCAATCGCTACTACATTTGTGTCGCGGCATTGAAAGCACTGGCCGACGAAGGCCAGGTCGAGGCCGGCGTGGTTTCCGAGGCGATCAAGAAGTATGGAATTGACAGCGATAAACCAAATCCGGTGACGGTGTAAGACGATGGCCAGGGAAATACTACTACCGGATATCGGTGACTTTGACAGCGTCGATGTCATCGAGATCGCGGTATCACCGGGTGACGAAGTTGCGGTGGACGATACGCTCATCACGCTTGAAAGTGACAAGGCGACCATGGACATCCCAAGCCCGGCAGCAGGGATCGTCAAGGAAATCAAGGTCAATGTCGGTGACCAGGTCAGTGAAAAGGCACTTATCGCGATCCTTGAAGAAGCAGATCCTGCTGAAGCCGTGGAAGAGAAGCCTGCCGAGCCGGTGGTGGAAGAAGCAAAGCAAGCGCCCGCCGCAGCAGAAAAGCAGGCCACCGAGCCAAAAGCAGAACCGCAACCACGCCCCGCACCACAGACACCCACCAGTTCCCAGACAGTGGGAAGCAGTAATAGCGCTAAAGCCCATGCGAGTCCTGCTGTGCGAAAGTTTGCCAGGGAACTGGGTGTTGACCTTGGGCTGGTAAGGGGCAGCGGCAACAAGGGCCGCATTCTCAGGGAGGATGTCATGGCTTTTACCAAGGCTGTGATGTCCGATGACAGGGTTTTTGACCGCTCCGGGGGATTTTCCCTGCCTGAAATTCCACCCGTCGACTTTTCCAAGTTTGGCCCGGTAGAACTAAAGCCCCTGTCCAGGTTGAAGCGCCTGGGCGGACAGAATCTTCATCGCAGCTGGATAAACGTTCCTCATGTTACGCAATTTGAT
>CAZXDV010000015.1:0-8275 GCA_964639535.1 uncultured Enterobacteriaceae bacterium
CGCACCGAATGGGAGATCGTGAAGGACATTTCTCGGGCCGCTGGCGTCCCGTTCTTGAACGATCCCTGGCTCGACCGAATTTCCCGATGGGGAGAAAGAGCCGGCGTCCCCTTCAACGAATCGATGCTCTATCGATACCTGTTGATGGGCAAGAGGCGCCTCGGTGCGTTGAAGAAAGACGATCGGGGCTTCGCTACCGCCAACCTCGTGTTCGGCGAGTTCTTCGCCAAGCACATCCGCACGAGTGACAGGCGCGCGCATCTGGCGCCGCCAGAGTTTCTCAGCGCACTCCGCGACGCCGTCTCGAGTGCAATGGTTCGTGCCACGCGGGAGCCGTTCGTTCTCATCTCCGGAGCGCGCCGCCTCGCGAGCTACAACAGCTGGACTCACCACATCGACGCGCTCTGCGAGAAGCTCAAGGGGAACTGGGCGCTGATGAATCCAGACGACGCCAGGGAACTCGAGATCGAAGATGGTCAGAGGGTCCGTGTGAGCTCAGAGACCGGTGCAATCGAAATTTCTGTGCGCCTCGACGGAGACGTTCGGCGCGGAGTCATTGCGATACACCAGTTTTGGGGACACGTGTACGAGACTGGCACGAGCGCTACGCGTCGATATCCGGGCGTGAATGTGAATCAACTTCATGACGATCGACAGAGAGATCGCTTTACAGGCATGCCGGTCTTCAACGGTACAGCCTGTCGCGTCGAGGCTCTCGGACCTTGATCGTCAAGTATCGGGATCGGTTCTTGGGTCGGAAACGAGAACCGTCTCTTAGCGAAAAGCGTTCGTCGCCCGAAGTTTCCGAACGACCTACAGCGCAGAACCCCACCGCCGGAATTCGGGCGGACTGCCACCCACACGGAGTCCGTATTGATGGACTCGCGGCTCGCGGCACCGCCCGATCGGGTAGGCGAACGAAATCACCAAGACACGACCTCCTCAGAAAGTCATCGGTACGTAGTCTTTCGACTGCCAGCCGATCAATGAGATGAAGCCATTCCCGACGGCTTCCATTCCCGGGAGCAGCGAGTCGTTGTCCACGCCAAAATGCTTCGTCGCCGCCGCGCAGACCTCCATTCGGACACCGAGCGTCTCCAGATCGCTCGTCGTTTCGGCGATCGATTCGAGCGCCCGCGAGTTCTCGGCGGCGACCGCAACGGCGGGAGCGGTCGTGATGAACTGCACGGGCGGGCCGAGGAACACGACCACCGTAGAAGGAGTGACGTTCTGCTCCTTCAGGCTCTCGTGCGTTGCGCGAATTCCTCTGAGGTACCGCGCGGTCTCCCCGGCCGTTGCCTTGTTGACGAGGAAGACCGTCCGAACGGACTCGAGGCCTTCAAGGGCGGCAGCATCGTTGGGCCGGGTCTCGGTCGGCGGCGACGCGAGCCCGTTCGTCGCGCCGCAGAGGAGCCCAAGGACCAGAACCACCATTCCGAGCAGGTCTCGGCGGCGGGTGGACACCATCTCGATCATACTTCGGCCCCCTTCATTACTTCCGGGATTGCTCCGCGCCCCGCCTGGGCAGGCTCGACGCTCCCTGAACCGTAGTCTCGCGCATCGAGGTCGGCGGCGCCGGTTGCGGTGGCCGGTTTCCGTCGACCTTGCGAGGCGGCGGCGGTTGGCCTCGCGCGTGCAGGAACCCGCGTCGGTCTTCGACTCGCCAGAAGAGTGCGCGGATTCCTAGTCTCGGTCCGCCGAACTTCAGATGCCGTCGATCGCCACGCCGAATGCGTCGCAGTAGTCGGCAAAGACGGCGCGCGCGCGCTCGGGATCGATCCCGTACGGCGCGAGGTCGGCGGGTCGGGCGCGTTGGAGATCCGTCCGCGGGTTCTCCTTCACCCACTGCGCCATGCCGTCGCGGGCCTCGCGGGAGAGGTCCAGTCCCGCTTCCTCGTAGATCCGGACCACGGTCTCGAGCGGGTCCGCGACGAACTCGGGAAAACGGACGTCGATCCAGGGACGCGAGACGCCGCTCGCGCGGAAACGCATCAACCCGTCGACGTAGTCGGAGAGCAGCCCGAGCATGCTCTCTCCCACTTCGTTCGGGTCCGCCCGGTCACAGGCCAGACTCCGCAGGAAGACGGACAGCCGGCAATTCGACGCCAGGACCTTCAGAGGGTCGCGGTGGAACTGCACGAAGATCGCGTCGGGGAACTCGGCGTGGAGCAAGTCCAGGTAGAGAAGATGAGGAGAGTTCTTGAGCACCCAGCGTCGACCCGGCGTCCGCGACTGGAGGAGCTGGAGCTGAAGCCGGTAGTAGGCGTAGGACGCCGCCATGCCCGGATCGTCCCGGACCCATCGGTAGTAGCTCGGGACGCGCATCGAGTAGATCTCGTGAGGCGTCTTCAATCCGTTGCTGATCAGCCAGTGGCACTCGTCGGGTTCCTCGGCGCCGGTCAGGTGCATTTCGAGGATGTCCTTCGGCATCGCCTCGACCAGCGCGCGTTGCTGCTCGATCCGCGGGTCGCCTTCGTTGCGGCCGGGAAGCGGGGGCGGGCAGGGTCGTTTCGCGAACCAGCTGAGCAGCGACCGGTTCGCCGGATCCCGATCGAAGATCCAACCCGCCGCCGTCTGGCCGGTCCGCGGCAGCGTCGCCAGGAAGAGGGGGGCCTCGATCCGCTCGTTCCGCACCTCGGGATGGCGCCGGACCCAGTCATCGATCTCGAGCCGATTGACGAGGCGATCCATCAGCTGCGAACGGAAGAGCACCCTGCCCTGCTCGCTCAGATCCGCTTCCGCTCGCGCGCTCTCGATCAATCGATCGAGCGCATCCCGCCAGTCGCCGCCGCCGAAGTCTTCGAGGCCCGTACGGGCCCTCGCCTCGCGCTCAAGGACCTCACGCTCTGGGAACGTCTTGCCGCCGTCCTGCTCGGTCATGCCTGCATTGTTACAGAATCAATGGCCGCCGCGTGCGCTGAGAAATCTCGTCCGCGTCGGACCCTTTCGCCTGAAGGACGCCCCGGAAGGGGCTGAAGACCCCGGGTGGGGGTTGCATGCTCAAACTCAACGTGTCCGTGGTGCCGAACACGCATCTTATCCTGCCTGCACGGGGTGCGCGGGCGAACGTTCCGCGATGACCGCATTGCATCGGGAGAGAGAGCCTACGACATCGACCGATAGGGTTTTCTAGGGATCGACAAAGGCTGAACGTCGCGTCGCGAATGGCGAAGAACAGATCGACTCGGTCTTCACCCGGATCAGAACCGTTGGCTTTACGCGGCTGACCCGATCGAGGGCAGCGAAGGAACGGCTGAGAGGGTCACGTTGCCGGCCGCTGCAAGCGAGCCTGGACTTCCCTGCTCGTCGACATCTAGAAGCCGACGCCATAGCCCACACTAAACCGGAAGTCCTCGTCGTTTTGAATCCCGGGAAGATCCTGCCAGAGTGGGACGGAAAATACCCCAAAGGCCGATTGCCGTTCGGTCAGCGACAAAAGGGCTCCGACAGACAGAAAGAGGGAACGAGCGCCGCTATTGCGCTTAACCTCGTTCTCCTCGGTATCACGTTCTTGAGCAATCAGATTCAGTTCGGCTACGGGAACCAAGCGAGCATGTGGTCGGTAGCTTATGGCGAGATCGGCCTGGACCGAATTGCCGCTCCGAAAACTGCCTGCGCCCTCGGTATTGATCCGACCGATGAGATCCGCGGAAAGGCCAAGCGCCCCATCGAAAAAATGTCCGGTGTAGGCCCCACCAAGTTGAAAGTCCACGGAGCCGCTCCCGGGCTGGTTGTGGGTGCCGACAGTGTCTCCGGCGTTCGTTCGCTCACGCACTCTCCCTGTCGGGAGCTTGATCCCAGCCAAGACCGCCAGGTGGTGGTCGTTCGCCTCCCAGAACCGATATTTCCCGAAGATCAGCAGGTCGCCCAATCCCTGCGATACATCGGTGGCGGAGATTGTGTCGTTGGAAACTGCGAAATCGTCACCATTGTCCCGAAAATTCGAGAAGCGTTTGAAGGGAAGCTGAAGGTAGAGGTCCCAGTCTTCGGTAATTCCAGCGGCGACGCTCAAGAATACGCTCTGCTCTCTCTCGTGTTGGTGAACGTCCTCGCTTTGGACTCGTCTGAAATCGAGAAGTTCTTGATCCGAGAAGCGTGCGAAATCTCTCTGGTCGTACCGCACCGATGCGGAAATCCCCTCGCTAGTCTCGCCTCCAACTGTGTTGAGCGTTGATCCTCCAGAGCCTCTCACGGATTCTCCGTGTGCCCAGGCTTCATCGCCGGCGAGCGATACGAGCGACAGAAGTACCAGAGCAAGCACGGCCGCGTCTATCATCGCCAAGCGTGCGCGAATCATGCCCACAACGAGGCTGGGCGGCCAAGTCTGCCCGCATCCGCCCTGCAGCGGAACGACCGCATCAGGCGGGTTTCTCGTCTGCTTGCGCATTCGCCCAATATATGAAGCGCTATAAAGACCGACTATGGATCGGACTTCCAAGGTTTAGTGAGCGAGGCGTATAACTTCCAGCAGATGCTCAGCGAGGTGGTGCAACGGCTCAGCGCTCCAGATGATGACGGTGACCGCGAGTCCCGCGGCCCACCAGACGACTTTCGGCGATCCAAGTGCTGAACGCCCACTGAGTAGGCTGTGCACCCGCTCCGGAACGGAGCTTCCTCCGCCGAAACCGAGCGCGGAACCGAGCTCGCAGTCGGCAGCAAGGCGCTCGACGGCGAGGATCGTCTCCGCCACGAGGAGCCTGTCACCAACGAGGCTCCCCGCCGCTTCGTCACATGCCTGTTCTGAAGCCAAGCTCAGGTCATGCAGCAGTGCCCGGCGCACCGAGGGCCAGTGGGGAAACGAAAGCGCGATTGTGATGAAGCTCAGCAGCGGGTCTCGACGCTGCACGTGAGCGCGCTCGTGCTCCAAAACGACGCCGACTTGACGCTCAGGAAGAGCGTCGATCAGCCCCTGCGACACAAAAATCGTTGGTCGGAGCAGACCCGCTGTTAGCGCGAACACCCGCGTAGAATCGATCCGTCGCACGTCCGCGGCGAGACGATCTTTCGCCGCGGCCCGAAGTCGCCTTGCCTGCTCGAACATCCGCACAAAGTTGGAGCCGTCCCAGATGAGTTTCGTGAACAGCGAGAAGGCGGCAAGGATCAGTACGCCGACAAGTAACGGCGTGAGTAGCGCCGTCGGATGCGCAATACAGAGATGCGGATGCTCGGCGTGCTGTCTGCAGTGATCTTCGACGCCTCCCAACCACGCCAAGACACCTGGCACGAACAATAGGCTGACGAGCAACGTTGGCAAAAGCCATGGGCCGATCGCAACGATGCCGAGTGTGCGTGCGCGCGTCACCGGGTCCAGGCGATACGCTTGATGACGAAGAGCAGGCCAAGCCGCGGACACGAACAGGGAACACACAGCCGCAGCGCCGACCCAGATCACCGCAGCCAGTGCGAACGTCGCGAGCGGCGCCATCATGACTCCTCAGAGCGACGTCGCCGTCGTCGCCGGACGAGGTCTTCGAGCTCTTCTAGACTTGCCGGATCCAGACGCTCAGCCTGATCGACGAAGCTCGCGAGCAGAAGCGAGGGAGCCGCGTTCGGGATGGAGTCGAGCAGGCCGCTAATAGCGGCCGTCGTCCACTCTTCCCGTGAGACCACAGCGCGGTATTCGTATGCCCGCCCGACTTTTTTGCGAACAGCGAGCTTCTTTCGGACCAGGCGCTCGAGCGTCGAATGAATGGTGTTTCGAGACCGCCGCCTACTTTCGGCATTTCTTGCGATCGCCGCGTGCATCGCTGAGACGTCGAGCGTGCCCAGCTCCCAGAGCCGATCCAAAAGGGCCATCTCCAACGGTCCGAGCGGGTCGCCTATTCTCATGACGGCCGCTCGCGGCATGACGACCCCGAACTGATCACGGCTTCGTACATACCGCCTCCCGGCTCGCGCGACAGACTAGAGTGTGTCCAACGTCGGTCAGCTTCCCTTGAGATTCAAGAGGTCCTCAAGCGTTTTACGCTCTGAGCAGCGTCGCTGAGGGCGATCGCGCACGGTCGGTGTTATCGGTACCAGACGCAGATTTCCCCAAGTAGAGGCTTCGTCGAAGTCACTCTACCGCCCCTCGTTCCGTATCACGGAGATGGGCGAGCTTTGCTGGTCCCCAGACACAGCCATGCCGAAAGGGCGATTTTCTTGAGAAGGACGATCTATGGGGTGTTGGCCTTCATCGGGCTCGGGCTCGCCATTCAGCTGGTTCCGTATGGCCGAAGCCACGAGAATCCCCGCGTGTCGAGCGAGCCGGAATGGGATCGCCCCGAGACGCGCGAGCTCTTCTTTCGCGCTTGCGGCGACTGTCACAGCAACGAGACCGTCTGGCCCTGGTACAGCCAGATCGCGCCGGTCTCCTGGCTCGTGCAGCACGACGTCGATGAGGGGCGCTCGCATTTCAACGTGTCCGAGTGGGGGCGCCCGGAGAACCATGGCGACGATGCCGCCGATCTCGTTCGTGAGAGTGAAATGCCGCCGTGGTTCTACCTGCCTGCCCATCCGGAAGCCCGGCTCTCCGAGGCCGAAAAGGCGACCCTGATCAACGGGCTGTTGGCAACGTTCCCGGAGGACGAAAGTGGGCACCACGGAGACGGGCACGACCACGACCATTGATTGACGAGGATACGCGCCGCGCGAAGGCGAGAGGTGATTGAATGGCTGTCAACTCGTCCCAGGCCCTGGATCCCGTTTGCGGCATGAGGGTCGATCCGGCGGGATCGCTCTCCTCCGAGTACGGAGGAGACACCTACCACTTCTGCTCGCCCCGCTGCCTCGAGCGGTTCGAAACGGATCCCGCTCTTTTCGTGATCGAACAGGAAGGCGAGCCGGAGCGCGCCCAGCCGTCGGCCGCGCAGCGCCAACCGACCGAGAGCGTGTGGTCCAACGCGCCGACTCCAATGGGCAGCTCGGCGGTCTATTCGATTCCCCGTTGCTCGTAGGTGCGACCGTTGTTGCGCAGCGAGAGGACTCCGACGCGTTCTCCCCGCAGCACTTCGAGAAGCATTTCCTCGGTACCTGGGGTGCGCAGGCTAGTCGAAAGGTCGCGTGCACGGTCTCACGCCGAGGCTCTGGAATAACGAGTTCGCAGCCCATGCGATCCCGTCGCCAGTGTTCGCGAGCTCGATCTCAGACTGAACGCAGGGACATCGCTCGCCGACCGCATACGGACGCGGCTTGATCGTCGCGACCACTCGACCGCGCAAACCGGCCCTGAACCGGTCCGGACGAGTAATTGCGACCGACAGCGGCGCCGGTCGAGCGGCTCTCATGCAAACACTCTTGGTCCGGCTACTACTCCCCTCGGAAGCTGCCGCGCGCGGGAAGCGCAAGCACGTTCAGGGTTCCGAGCGAGCCCGGGAGACCGGGAAGCCCGGTCTCGACCAGCACACTCGATCGGCCGCCACCGAAGGAGCCGAGGAGCCGATCCCACAGCGAGAAGATCGTGCCGTAGTTCGAGTCGAGCAATCGCGCCTGCACGCTGTGATGCCGTCGGTGGAGTGCGGGCGTGATGATGACATGGCCGAGTGCCTGCTCGAGCCTTGGCGGGAGCCCGATATTCCCGTGCTCCCAGAAGTTGGCGAAGGCGAAGACCACCTCGAAGACGATGATCCCGGCCACGGGAACCCCGAGCACGACGACGGCGAAGAGACGCACCGGCAGCGCGAGCAGCAGCTCGCCCGGGTGAAACCGAAGTGCCGTGGTCACCGTGTACTGCGAGTCCGAGTGGTGCGCCTGGTGGAAGCGCCAGAGCAGTGGCACGCGATGATTCGCGCGATGCCAGAGATAGGAGACGAGATCGAGTCCGAAGATGCTGATCACGATCCCAGCCCATAGCGGGACGGAAACCTCGTTGAGCAGCCCGAATCCTTCACGCCCCGCCCAGATCGAGACGGCGCAGGCACACCCACCGCACACGAGACCCAGGACGGCTGCGTTGACCGCCCAGAGTCCGGCATTCGTACGCAAGCTCCCCCTCTGCTCGCCATGCGGACTCCACCGCTGCAGCGAAGCTGCCAGGAACAGAGCCGCGACGAACCCCGCTGACTTAATGATTTGAAAGTCCACCTCGGTCACGTCGATCATAACGATAGACCACTCGACCGGCGCCAGACAGCCTAACTCCGGTGCGATCGCCGCGCGGGGGCCGTTCAACCGTAGGTGGTCAATACTCGAGCGACGGCTGCACAACTCGAGCGTAGTAGCGAGGCACCACACCGAGACGCTCATGACTCGCGATGGGGCCGCCCCTTTCGAGTGCACTCCGGGACCAACCGCCCCG
>CAZXDV010000015.1:8285-24920 GCA_964639535.1 uncultured Enterobacteriaceae bacterium
TGCCGGGTTTTGTTCTGCTGTTTGTTGCGGCGGCGGCTTCCAGTTCTCTGATCGTTCCGCTCGCGGTGACAGTGCTCGACATACTCACCGACGACTTGCTGAAGGTGGCGTTCACCGTGCGGAATCACCTGGCCGACTCATTCCGACTTCGCAGATCGAAGGCACCGCTCGGCACCTCCGCTTGCGTGCAGAAACGGTCTGCCGTGTCCCTGATCAGAACGACAGCTCGACGCCCCCATAGACCCAGCGCGGCTTGTTGACTCGTGGCCCGGTCGGATGCCGAATCACCTCGGTCTGCGAGTCGGTTACGTTCTGAGCGCCGACCATGATTTTGATGCGCTCGTCTGTATCCGCATAAACCCACGCGACGAGATCCAGAATCATATTCGCAGGCAACTTTCCAAATCGGCTGTCGGGAATACCCTCTGGCGTCACGAGCGCGGTCGTGTTTGATGCCGTGGTGTACACGCTGGTTTGATAGGTGAGACTCGCGTTCACGCCGACTCTCCACCACTCGACACCCGCACTCGCGGCGAGCAGATGGTCAGGGATATAGGGGACTCTGTTCCCGTTCTTTCCGCCTGAGAAGAGCGACTCGGCGTCGGCGCTCGAGGCATCACCTCTCAGCCTCGCGTTCGTGTAGGTGTAGCTGACACTCAACGGAATCCGGAACGTTCCCCACTCAAAGGCCTGTGCCGGGTCCAGGGCCAAGCGCATCTCGACGCCACCTGAGTTCACCTCCCCTACGTTCTCGGCATTGCCCGTACCTGCTCCGCCCACGTTGTCGATGACAAGGAGATCATTGAAGCGCGTGAAGAAGCCGGTCACCTCGGCCGAAAGGCCCCAGTTTGGCATTTCATACCGACCGCCGAGTTCGCTGGCAATGCTGCGCTCCTCATTGATCCCCTGGAAGATGGCGCTGCGCGGATTGGGCGGCGAGAAGCCCGAATAGACACCCGCAAAGAGCGTCAATGTGTCAGCAGGGGCCCAGGTAGCCCCGATGCCTCCGCCCAGCAGGTCCATCTTGTTACTCCCGCTGGCAGTGACGATATTGCTGGCATTCGATTGATAGTTGATCGCCCGCTGCCAGAGACGCTCGTAGCGAATGCCCGGGCGGATCGTAAAGTCGCCTACTTCGATCACATCTTCGAAATGAACCGCCAAAGCTCGCGTCCTTTGGTAGCGATTGCCGCCGTCGCCCGGCGAGCCCGGCGAATAGTCTGCCAGCGTGCCGTCGGCTGCGAAGGTCAATACTTCGTCGGTCTGAAATCGCCGCACATCGTCCTGGTGAAAACGCCAACCAACCGAGAGCGTATGGTCCAACGCACCGACTCCAAAGGGCAGCTCGGCCGTCTGTTCGATCCCCCATTGCTCGTAGGTGCGGTTGTTGTTGCGCAGCGAGAGAACTCCGGCGCGTTCTCCCCGCAGCACTTCGAGAGGCATGCCCTCGGCGCCCGGCGTGAGCCGGTTGGTCGCCGGGTCGCGTGCGCCGTCGGGCGCGAAGGCACGGGGGAGCTTGGCCGTCTGAACCATCTCGGGGATGCCGTCGCCGTCGGTGTCGATGGCCTCCAGATCTTGAAGCTTCCGCCAATTGCGACTGAACTCGCTGTAGTAGGCGCGCGTCGTCAACTCGCTCGCCTCGCCGCCTTCCGAGAGAGATGGCATCTCGATCACGTGGTTACCGTTGAACCGGAAGTGTTCACGCGTGATTTCGTCGAAGCGCGTCGCCGTATACCGCCGCAGGGGGTTCGCATCGAAGTCGGCCTCCGACGTACCCAGATAAGTCTCGAACGCGTCGCTATCCGTGTACCCGAACTTGAAATCGAAGCGCTGGTATCGCTTGCTCGAAGGTTCCCAGAACAGCTTCACCATGGGCTCGATGGTCGAGAAGCCCGTTCGATCTCCATTCTGAAAGTCCGGGGATTCGTCGATGCGCCTGAAGCCGTCCGACTGCCAGAAGTAGGCCTCGACAAGCGCGCCCAAGCGACCGAGAGAATCGGTCTCGAAGCTATCACCTCCGTAAGCGTGCAAACGGGTTTCGTTGTTTCCTCCGTACATCAGCTTCCCGTAGACGGCGAGGTCATCAGGTACTGCAGTGCTCAAGTAGTTGAGTACGCCGCCGGTCGTATGCGGTCCATATCTCACTTGGCTCGAACCCTTCAGAACTTCGATCCCTTGCATGCGGCCGGCGGCGGGTGAGTAATAGGCGGCGGGGGCCGAGTAGGCAGCGGGGGCCGCAAGAATTCCGTCTTCCATGACGGTCACTTTTGCGCTTCGCGTCGAGTCCACACCCCTCAGGCTGATGTTCGGAAACAGTCCATTGCCATCCTCTTGCCGCACGTACACACCGGGGATCTGGCTCACCAGTCGCAGCGCGTCGTCGTAGCCCTGCGTGCGGATGTCTTCTTGGTCCAAGTACTGGCCAGAGCCTGGGATCGTCTGCATCTCATCGTGTGGACCAAGGACCGTCATGGTCTCGACGGATCGGTGCTCGATGATCTCGTCGGGGACTCCGCGTTCGGCATTTCCCTGAGATTCCGTTTGGCGTTCGGCCTCGACCTCCGTCTGCACCTCGCCGACCTGAGCCGCGGGCACTGAGGGCGTCAGGCCGGTAAAGGTCGCCGCCGCGATCGGCATTATGGTGGACAGAATCCGCCATGAATGGCCCCTAGACACATCGAAGAAGCTGGATGGCTTCTCTGATTCAGCGCAAAACGGATTCCCGCGGGTAGGCCGGAACATCCTCTCCAACGAACTGAAGACGCGGGCCGATTTGAGAGAATTGACGCGCCGTTGCTGGGCCTTGAGCACGCCGCCTTCGCGTTGTGTCATCGATCACCTCTACAATATGAAAATGAAAATCATTTTCAATAATGCGACTTCGAGGTGTAGCGGCAACGGTCACGCCATGCAAGTGGACCAGAAGGGAAGAGCGGTCGGAATCCGCCGTCGTGTCTCCGTCTTGCCCGATCCGCTGCACGATCCCTGACTGAGCAGCTGATCGCCGCGCGGAGGGCGGATCGGGTCCGGTCGGCGGAGGAGCCCTCAACGGCTTCGAAAAACGAAGACAGGAACGCGACCATCGGTCCCTCGCCCGGCGCGCCCGCGATGGAGGCAACGATGACCGCGACGCTCAACAGGAGTTCGACGCCGACCTCTCGCTCGAGCGCCAACTCCAAGCACGCCCGCAAGACGAAAGAAGCAGCCGCCCACGCCGATCTCGCCAGCCTATGCGGGTTTCGTGATCGGCCTGCCCCACAGGATCGCATGAGGCACAGCGCCGTGGAGGGTCGCCCGCGAACTCATCGCGGCGGATACCCAATCGTGGACCTGGAACCCGATTCATCTCGCGCCGGGTCTGTCGCAAACCGGAAGAAGAGTTGTGCTCACGACTGGCTGGGTGGGCACGCTTGTACCGGTCACGTCAAGATCATCGACTTCGCGCCGATCCGTCACGAAGGGGCCCACGTCAGACGAGAGTTCGGTGCCTCACGAACTAAACGTGCGCGATCTTCTCGGCGGCTGCTGTAGCGAGCGACCGAAGAACCCTGGACGATTGGCACCTGTGTCCAGGTCGCGCGGTGGATGCCAGCGCGCCGGATCAGGTTTCTCAGGAAAGATGGCCTGCCGATTTGCTACTCCTCTCGACCATGCCGACCCGAATTTCTTCGACGATCCACAGGCTCGTTCTCACGTCTCTCCTTTCACTCGCGAGCGGTGCGTGCGTTCTCTCGCAGTCGACGGACGGGACGGGCCTGCATGATGAACAAGTGGGGGCGATCGTCGTTGGAACCTCGACCCGTGCCGACGTGGCGCGTGTCTTCGGCGCTCCGGATGAGGTCGTCTATTCGAACCTCGAACACGATTCTCTACTCGAGCGCGCCTACAAATACGATCGGGAGCGGAGCAAGACGACCTTCTTTACCGTCATCCTTTTCTCCGGAGCGCGCACGGACGTCAATCGCGATTCGGTCATCGTTTTCTTCGACGAGCAAGGCGTGGTCGAGGACATCGCCGCCCGTCTGGACATGGACCGACCGCGCTACGGCGCCCCATGGGGTGATGACGACACGTGATGCCGTGGCGTACGAGAATCTTGGTGTTGTCGATCGCGATGGCGGCGGGTAGCGCCTGCACGCTCCAACTGGCACAGGTTCGCGTGAACAACGTCGTCGATTCGGCGCGTTATGATTCGATCGAGATCGGAAGAGACCGCGTTCGCGAAGTGTTGGCTTCTCTGGGCCCGCCCGATCGCGTCGTCTACGGTCGCACGGATCTCGTCTTCGACTATCTGTGGATGCGGCATCGCGGGACCGACGCGCGCCTGTTCTTTCCATCCGGAGTGCTGCCGGGATTCGATCCTTTCTTCATCCTCTCGATTCCGCGTGCCTTTTTCGACCCTGCGAGCCTGCCCGAGGAATTCGAGCACGGTGCGCTGGAAAACACCGCGCACGGAATGGCCCAGTTACCCGCAGCGCTCGTTCCCTTTGGAAGTGGCCAGGATCTCTTGATCGCGACCGGGCACCAGGTGCGCCACGATCGAGTTCGGATCGTCTTCGATCGAGAAACCCTCGTTGCGCACGAGAAATCGATGCGCGCCGCGTCCGGCGACTATCGTCACGAATCCCTGACGAGCCGAATCCTGCTGCAGGCCGAGTGAGAGAGCGCTTCGCACCGGCGGTTTCGAGAAGGGAGCGCTGAGCTTCGATCGCCCGCTGAGTGTTCCGGGCCTCCGCCTATGAGTTCTGTGAGGAGTTAATACGGGTTGGGGGGCCACGGGGGGAGTCGATTTCAGCCGCGTCGACCGCGCGCGGCAGAGGCCAAGCGTACGGGCCGCCTCGGCGGCCTGTGCCGATCTCTTCTTGGTGGATCCAGCCCCGCAGGATCTCCGCCGAGCAGCCGATCTTCAATAAGATCGAGCGCAACGCCTTCCGCTGGGAGGCGGCTCATGGAGATAGTCGAAGACGGTCCGCGCGGCTCACTCTCGAACGTCCTGGGAGTAACGCCTGTGTGCAGCCATTGCTCCACCCTTTCAAGAGATGGAGCCTCCGGTAATCTCGGGGCGGTTCATTTCGCGATCTGCCTTGTCTTCGCGACGGACTTCGTTCGCTCAGTCGCGACGGCAGAGAACAAGGTTCTCTACCTCAAGACCTGGGGCTGGCTGGACCTCCTCTCCAGCATTCCGACGGTCGATCTCCTTCGTTGGGGACGGGCGGCCCGCGTATTCCGCATCCTCCGCGTGCTGCGCCTCGTGCGCGCCACACGGCAGGTGTCCCTCTACGCGTACGTCTTTCGGTTGAGGAACGCGGGATGGGCGGCGCTCTTCGTCACGGTGCTCGTGATCGTTGCGGGAAGCATCGCGATCGTTCATCTCGAAAGTGGGGGTGGCGGAAACATCCAAGAGCCCGAGGACGCCCTCTGGTGGACGCTCGTCACGGTGTCGACCGTCGGGTACGGCGACCTCTATCCGGTGACGCCCGCCGGGCGAGTCGTTGCGTTCTTGCTCATGGTGGTCGGGATCAGTCTGTTCGGTGTCTTTACGGCGCTCATCGCCGCTCGTTTCGTGGAGTCCGAACGCAGAACGGAGAATCGACTCGCAGGGATCGAGCGACAGCTCGAGCTTCTCGCGACGCAACTCTCGCCGTCGACAACTGGGCTGCTCCCAGCGTTGCCGTCGACCATTTCCGACGGGGAGTCCGATTTTTTGGCGGCCGACGGAAGCGGCGATGGTTCATCTCGGGTGGCGGAATCGTCAGCCTCGAACGGCCCCGCCAGCAAGGAGGGGGGCCGCGTCGTTGGTCCGGGGCAGAAAGTACGAAGCGAGCTGAACGATTGAAAAATCGCCTCGAGCGCGTACGGTTCGAGAATACGTACATCGCCCAAGTGAACACCGACGGCTGGGAGGAACGCCATGACCGACGAAGAATGGGAAGCGTTCTGCCTCCGGCAGGAGCGCGAAGCGCTCGAAGCGCACTTCGAATCCGCGATCGCCCGCCTTCCGTTCCAAGAACGCGATGCCCTATCGGAGAAGTTCGAGCGTCATCTGAAAGAAGGCGGGGTCGAGGCCGTCTGTCGACTGACGGAGATCCTCGAGGGTGTCCAGTTCGTGCTTCTCTATCCCATCGTGATCGAGCATTTTCTTCGGGCCAGCCGGTCTCGACCGCCGCTCTCGAAGAGGGAACTCGCCCGGACTGTACGCCAGAAGAAGAAGCTCGCACGTTGCCTCAGGGAAGCGAGCAACGCAGCTCTCGGGCTGGACGAGGATTCGTATTTCTTTCCTCTGCTCGCGGGTCAACTCGCTGAGCTCGAGGCAGGCATCACTCAGCTGGCGCAGGATGAAGAATCTCGCTGGGCGCCGCCCAATACAGGGCGTCGCAAGAAGCCGGGAACACCGCTCGCGGTGGGGCTCGATTCCCTGTTCCGGACGGGCTCGGTCGCGATCATGGAACGGATGGACCGAATCGCCGCGGTCGTGACTGCGTTCATCGAGCCCGTGTCGGGCGAGCAGCTCCGGCAGCGCGTCAAAGATCTCAGCCGCCGTCCCCCTACGACACAGCCGGACGGAGTCTCCTCATGAGCAAGGCGGCGGAGGCGGGGCTCGCGGTCCGAACTGCCCCGTTGGCTCCCGGTAGAAACTGGCTAATCCAGGACGAAAACGACTGAGTTGCCCCCATTGAAATCGGTTTCGCAAGTTGTCGGCCTCCGTTCACCCGAGGTGAGCACATCGACAACCCGCTCCCATGCGACGCGAAACAGGTCACTCAATGGCGAATACAAAGACTCCGACCGCGGGAACTGGCCCTGATCTCCAGGTTGAACGCCGCCCAATCGGCGCCCTCGCGCTACGCCGCAACAATCCGCGCACTCACTCTGCGAAGCAGATCGCCCAGATCGCAGCCTCGATTGAGGCATTTGGGTTCACGACCCCGATTCTGATCGACAAGACGAATACCGTGGTGGCCGGCCACGGCCGCCTGCGCGCGGCTCGCAAGCTGGGTCTCGAGACCGTGCCCACGATCCGCCTCGACCACCTGAGCCCGGAGCAGGCTCGCGCACTCGTCCTGGCCGACAACCGATTGGCGGAGCTCTCCGGCTGGGACCGCGACCTATTGGCCATTGAGTTTCAGGAGCTCGAGGCGCTCGACCTCGACTTCGATCTCGAGATCACGGGCTTCGAGACGGCCGAGATCGATCTGATGATCGAGGGCGGCGGGCTCGATGCGCAAGAAGCGGACCCGGCTGACACGTCCGACGGGCTCGACCTGAGCGCGCCACCGGTGACCCAACCAGGCGACCTCTGGGAGATCGGGCCCCACCGTCTGCTCTGCGCCAACGCGCTGGAACGATCTTCGTATTCCCGGCTACTCGGCCGCAAGAAGGCGCGGGTCGTCTTCACCGATCCGCCCTTCAACGTGCCGATCGCGGGGCACGTGTCGGGACTTGGCCGAAAACGCCACGCCGAGTTCGCCATGGCCAGCGGCGAGATGAGTGAGGTCGAGTTCACGGCCTTTCTCGAGCGCGCCCTCGCCCACCATGCCGCTTTCAGTGTCGACGGCGCGATCCACTTCGTGTGCATGGACTGGCGTCACGGCGGCGAGCTGCTGGCCGCGAGTCGGTCGGTCTACTCCGGTCTGAAGAACGTCTGTGCGTGGGTCAAAACGAACGCCGGAATGGGGTCGTTCTATCGGTCGCAGCACGAATTCGTGTACGTGTTTAAGGTCGGATCGGCGTTACACGTCAACAACATCGAGCTCGGCCGCCATGGCCGCAACCGAACCAACGTGTGGCGTTATGCGGGCGCCAACACGTTCGGCCCCGATCGCGATGAGGCCCTTGCACTTCACCCCACGGTCAAACCCGTGCGCCTCGTGGCCGACGCCCTCCTGGACTGCTCGCGACGCGGCGATCGTGTGCTCGATGGCTTCGCCGGATCGAGCACGACGTTGCTGGCGGCCGAGCGCACGGGCCGCATTGGATACGGCCTCGAGCTCGAGCCCCGCTACGTGGACGCGTCGCTGCGACGCCTCCGAACCCACGCCGGTCTCGAGGCCCGTCATGCCGAGACGGGGCGTTCATTCGAGCAGATCGAGACCGACCGACAGGTCGCGCGCGAAGCCGAACCGCGCCCGACGACACCTCCCAACGACCGAGACCTGAACGAAGAGGAAAAGTGAGATGTCGAAATCCGACGATCACGAACGTCAAGAACCGGACGGAGCGACGCGCGACTACGAGGTCGGCTATGGCCGCCCACCCAAGCATACCCGCTTCCAACGCGGCCAATCTGGCAACCCACGCGGGCGTCCCAAGGGGGCCCGAAACTTCGAGACCGATCTCCGTGAGGAGCTGCGCAAGCGGATCGTCGTCCGCGAGGGCGATCGTTCGCGCAAGGTCACAAAACAGCAGGCCTTGGTGGCTTCGATGCTGAACCACGGCATTCAGGGCCATCCGCGGCTCGCCACGCTCTCGGTTACCACGATCGCGCGCTACGCGCGACTGGCGGGCGAGATCGAGGAGATCGAGGACACGCTCACGGACGACGAGCAGGCCATCCTCCGCGACTACATCGACGACGTGATCGCGACGAGCACGACCCCATCCGGCCCCGAAAGCCACAACAGCCACACGAGCAACGGAGGCGACGAGGAGATCGACGCCGACTCGGAGGAGAAGGAACGATGAGTCGACGAGGTCCCAGCGACCGAGAGGCCCTGAGGGCGCTCTTGCGAACGAACCTGTCCGCCTTTATTCGAAGGTGTTTTCATACCCTGGTGCCCAGCGAGCCGTATAGGCACAGCTGGCATATCGAGGCGATCGCCTACGAGCTGGAGCGGATCCGACTCGGCCTGAACCGAAGGCTCATCATCACGCTCCCACCCCGCAGCCTCAAATCGGTCTGTGCCTCGGTGGCCTTCCCGGCCTTTGTCCTCGGGCACGACCCAACGGCTCGCATCTTGGGCGTGAGCTATGCCCACGACCTGAGCCTGAAGCACGCACGCGATCAGCGCGCCCTCATGCGCACGCTTTGGTACCGGCAGGCCTTTCCGCGCGCACGAATCAATCCGCGCAAGGATGCCACTGACGAGTACGAGACCATGGAACGCGGCTATCGGCTCTCGACCTCCGTGGGCGGCGTTCTCACAGGCCGCGGCGCCCAGCTCATCGTGATCGACGACCCGCTCAAGCCCGACGATGCAGCATCCAAGACGCGCCGCGACGGGTCGATCGCGTGGTACGAATCCACCCTCTCGTCGCGGCTCGACGACAAGACGCAGGACGCGATCGTGATCATCCAGCAGCGGCTCCACATGGATGATCTCGTGGGTCACCTCCTGCGGCAGTCGCCCTTGGAGTGGACGCATCTCAACTTACCCGCCATCGCCGTCGAACCCGAGGCGATCCCGATCGGGCCCGACCGGTTTCATCACCGCGAGATCGGGGACCTGCTTCATCCCGAGCGCGAGCCACAGTGGGTGCTCGACGATCTCAAACGAGCGATGGGCAGCCAGCGCTTCTCGGCCCAGTACCAGCAGGCCCCCGTGCCGCCCGAGGGTGCGCTCGTGAGGAAGCGATGGCTGAGGCACTACACGGTGCTGCCCGAGCTGCGGTCTTACGATCGGATCGTCCAGAGCTGGGACACGGCCTCGCGGGCCGGGGAGGCCAACGACTACTCCGTGTGCACGACCTGGCTGAAGCGGGATCGCGAGTACTACCTGATCGATGTCCTGCGCGTGCGGCTCGAGTACCCCGACTTGCGGCGGCGCATCGTCGACCACGCGGAGCGCTACGACGCTCACACGGTCTTGATCGAAGACGCGAGCTCAGGGACCCACCTGATCCAGGATTTTCTGATCAACGGGCCGATTCGGCCGATCGGGATTCGGCCGGAGCGCGACAAGATCGTGCGCATGGAGGCCCAGACGGGGACGATCGAGTCCGGGGCAGTCTTGATCCCGGAATCCGCGCTATGGCTCGACGACTTTCTCGACGAGCTGCTGTCGTTCCCGTATGGACACTTCGATGACCAGGTCGACAGCATCTCCCAGTTCCTCAACTGGGCGGAGAACGAGAGCTGGAAGAGCGAGTTTTCGATCGCGGGATTCTGAAGGGTCGGAGAGCCGGGGTCGCTGCCCCCGAACAAGAAGAAGCGCCCGCGGGCCTTGCCCCCGGGCGTTTCTTCTGTCCGCGACCGATTAGTCTATTATGGTCTATCCCAAGGTGGATTCGATTCTCTCCTCATGCCCAGGGGACAATCGAATCTCCATACAGCCCGCTACAAGCGTTTCCTCGTGCGACTCATTCGCGCACGCAAGGAGGCAGGCCTGAGTCAGGTCGACGTCGCCGCCAAGCTGCGAAAGACCCAAACCTGGCTCTCGAAATCCGAGCGCGGTGAGCGACGCCTTGACCCGGTCGAGCTCGAGGACCTGGCCGACGTCTACGGCGTCTCGATGGACTTCTTTCGATCGAAGAAGCGGTAGAAAAGCGCGGCCTGTTACGAGTCCGTCGCGAAGCTCTGGGCATAGCACTCCTCCCTGCAGGCTTGCTCCTTCTTCAGCACCTCGGGGCCGCGCTCATCGGGAATCTCACACGCAGCGACGCATTCCCCGACGTGCTTCCCAGCCGCAGCGGATCCGACGCCCGGAGGCTCCGCAAGGAAGCCGTAGTCGCCGGAAGCCAGCAGCCGAGCACGCGCGCGCCGACGCTGCCCCGACTGCTTCGCGATCTTCTCTTCGAGGTCGCGCGGCGACCATAGGACGATGGGGGGATCGCTAGCAGCGAGTCCGTGATCTCGCGCGTCGACCCAGAAGAGCTGAACGATATCCGCCGTGTCGGCCGCGTTGAATCCATCGTACTGCTCGATCACTCGCTCGACCGTCCATTCCGGCCGGATGAACTCGGCCAAGTCGCAGAAGGCGACGAACCTGAGGACTCGGTTCTGCTCGTCGCAGGAAGGCAGCGAGTCCAGCTCTCCGATCCCGACGGCCTTTTGGAGGGACTGGAAGAACTGGAGCCGCCAGGCCACGAGATCCCGATAGCCGGGCATCTCATGGTATCGACGCCATTCAGTGGCCCGTAGATCGGCGATCCCAGCCGCCGACGCGTCGATTCCAACCAGGCGCTCGGACAGCCAATCGGTCGACCACGCCCGCGTGTCGCCCGATGCCGAGAAGATCATTCGCTTCCTCGCCGAGTTCCACACGAGCTCCGCAGCATCCTCAGGGTCGATGTACGGGTACTCGTGAACGATTCGCGCGATCGGCCATTCCGGATCCAGGCCCTGCACCGTCGGGCAGTCGGCGACGGACGTCGCGCGATCGTTGCAGAGCGAGAGATCGCCGCTCGGGAGACGCACGATCTCCGCCGCGTCGTGTGTCGTCCAGCTGCGTTCGGCAGGCGGCGGCTCGGCTGACGCCGTCGAAGGATCCTGATTCGACCCGGCGTCGCAGCCAAGGGCGATGAGAGCGAGTCCGACGATCGTGAGCAGGGAACTTGCCCCGTGGGAGAGATTTCGGAGTGTGAGGTGCACGGCGAGCCTCCAGTGATAGGCAGGTTGGCTGTCACACGATTAGCTCGTAGTGGACTAGTCTAAAATAGACTTCTCGCTCCGGATCCGAGGACGGGACTTTCCATCCCGTCCGCTCGCTCAGGGCGGTTGCGGCAACGCCACCTCAGCACCGCGGACTCAAAGCACCTGTCCCCCGGAGAGGCGATGCACGAGCGAATGAATGAGGAATCGCCCGGATTCTCGCGAGAGATCAGTTGACTCTCTCCCCCGAGCGAGCGTGCATGGCTTCGTGCTCCGGGCGGCTGAGGGCCTGCGACTGAACCGAGAGACGGCGCAATGTCAGGGCCCGCTCTGCTTGCTCGGAGCCTCCCACGGAGGTTTCCCATGAAGCGAAAGAAGAGGTCAGCGAGCGAGGTCGAGGCTGAGGTCCTAGGACTCGAGGAGCTCTCGCACGCGGAGCTCAAGGCGCGGTGGAACGAGCTCTACGACGTGCCGTGTCCGCCCCATATGAGCCGAAAATTCCTGCTCGGAGCGGTGGCCTACCGGATCCAGGAGAACGCGTTCGGAGGGTTGAAGAAGTCCACGAAGCGCCGGTTGGAGAAGATCGCGGCGGACGTCGCAGCTGGTAAGCCGATCAAGCAGCCCGGGCTCAAGATCAAACCCGGGACCCGGCTGCTTCGCGAATGGAACGGCATGGTCCACGAGGTGATCGTCCTCGAGAGCGCCATCCAGTACCGGGGGGAGAGCTGGCCCTCGCTGTCGGCCGTCGCCCGCGAGATCACAGGAGCCCGCTGGTCCGGGCCGCGATTTTTCGGGCTCAAGGAGGCGGGCAATGGGAAGCGGTAGGCCGGCTCGAAAACGTTGCGCCGTATACACCCGAAAATCCTCTGAGGAGGGCCTCGAGCAAGACTTCAACTCGCTGGATGCCCAGCGAGAAGCGTGCCTCGCCTACATCCAGAGCCAGAAGAGCGAAGGCTGGCGAGCGGTCCGGACTCACTATGACGATGGAGGGTTCTCGGGCGGGAACGTCGATCGCCCCGGGCTCACCCAGCTCCTGGCCGATATCGAGCAGGGGAAGATCGATACGGTCGTCGTCTACAAGGTGGACCGGCTGACGCGATCACTGGCCGACTTCGCGAAGATCGTGGATGTGCTCGACTCGAACGGGGCGTCGTTCGTGTCTGTCACGCAGCAGTTCAACACGACAACGTCGATGGGGCGGCTCACGCTCAACATGCTGTTGTCATTCGCTCAGTTCGAGCGAGAGGTCACGGGAGAGCGGATCCGGGACAAGATCGCGGCCTCGAAGCGGAAGGGACTCTGGATGGGAGGACGGGTCCCGCTCGGGTACCGGGCCAATGGCCGAACGCTCGAGATCTCGGAATCCGAGGCGAGCATCGTCCGCCGGATCTACGACCTCTACGCCAAAGAGGAATCAGTGAGCCGGGTGACCGAAGAAATCGGCCGCCTGGGGCTCAAGACCAAGGTCTACGTTGACAAGCGAGGCCGACGAAGTGGCGGAAAGCCGTTTAGCCGCGGGCACATCCACCGCGTCCTGGCGAACCCCATCTATGCGGGACGGATCAGCCACAAGGGTGCGATCTTCGAGGGACAGCATCCCGCGCTCATCGACGTGGAAGCCTGGGAGCGGACTCAGGCGGCTCTCAATGCTCGGGCGCCCAGTGGAGAGCGTCGCGGCAGCCCAAGTCTTCTGAAAGGAAAACTGTTCGATGAGTTCGGAACTCCCCTCACCCCGAGCCATACGGTCAAGTCGGGGCGACGGTATCGATACTACGTCTCCCGACCCGCATCGCCGGCTGAGACTTCCCAGGCATGCTCCTCGATCTCTCGTCTTCCTGCCGGCGATATCGAAAAGCTCGTCTCCCAGACGGTCGCAGAGCTGCTCTCCGACCGACGGCAGATAGGCGACCTCCTTCGAGGTCAGGGCGTCGGTGGCAACGTCATCACCAGCACCTTCAGAGCGCTATCCAGCTGGCGCGGGAATCCTGTCGATACGGTTCGTCGGGTCGATGTCACGTCCGAGGAGATCTCGATCGAGCTCGATCTATCAACGGCCGCGCAAAGAGAAATTCCCCGCCTGCGGCTCAACATCGCAACTCGAATTCAGAAGCGTCGCGGCGTCCGGCGAATTGTGCGAAAGGGCGACATGCAATCCGAATCCCGATGTCTCGACCTTGCTCTCTTGAAGTCAGTCGCCCGAGCGCGGAGTTGGTTCGAAGCCGTCTCGACGGGGCGGGTTCGATCGTTTGCGGAGATTGCTTCGTCCGAGAGAGTGAGCGAGCAATACGTTGGGAAGCTGATGCCGCTCGCCTGGCTCTCGCCAGGGATAGTCAGAGGGATCGTCGACGGCACCGGATCCATAGAGATCACGACGGAGGCGCTGACGTCGAAGGTCGATATCCCAGCAAGCTGGGGGACGCAGCGATTGGCACTCGAGACCAGGGATCCGACGGGTGCTCCCTAGTCCCCGACCGTTCCTGCTCAAGCGAACTCCACACGCTCCAGCCTCCAGCCGGGCATCGCAGTCCGGCGCCTGAGAAGCTGTTGCCGGCCAACTCGCCCCCGACCTGAAGCTGATTGTTGCGTTTCAAAGTCGATATCAAACGGCGCTTAGCACCACGCGCGCATATCTGCGGATGCCCTCTCGAAGGTGTCGAAGTAGCGCCAGAGTCGCTTTCCACCGTAGGCGAGCAGGAACTGTCCCGGATCGTAGAAGCGATCCAGCCCGTATTCTTCCCGATAGACGGTCTGGAGAGCGCGCTCTGACTTGCTGCTGTAGTGCGAGAGGTAGTTTCGGATCGTGTAAACCTCGTCGATCCGCTTTGCGGTCGCAGACGTGATCTGGAGAAACGGATTGCTGGGTTCCGGAAGAACCTTCTTGGAAAAGCCTTTGAGGGCTCCCACACTTCGGAAATCGCGATACCCGTCTCCGAAGATCAGGGCGTGACAGAGATCTAAGTCTGGATGCGCAGGTACGCGAACTCCCAGAAAAGTTGCAAGCTTGGAGTGGTCGCGATTCACGCAATCCACCAAGTGCTCGTCGACGAAGGACTCCCAGTTCGCGCACACACGGAGAAGCATGGACTCTGCGAGATCTCGCTTCTCTTGCGGAGTTCGGATAACACGCTTCGCATCGACGATCCGTTTCATGAAGTCCCGGTACCGAGCGAGCGCCTGATCGAGCGGATCGTGGTTCTTTCGAAGGTCCGATTTGCGCAAAGCTGGAGCGTCCGAATGCCACATAACAGAGCGGCCCGTAACCTGCAGACTCCGCCGGCCACGCCACTCAGAGAAAATCAACTTCGATACCAGAGTACCACGAGCAGAGTTCTCGGCGTCAACCGAGATGAGGCCAAGGAGCTGGTTCGCCGACCAGCCTACTTCTTGTCGGCCTAAGGTGTTATGCGTCGCTCGGAGCTCGCCCCCGAGGAACCAGGCTACTTGACCTTCCGAACCACTCCGCCGCACTTCTCGCAACGAACCGGGTATCCCGGGATACCCTTCTCTTCGGCCTCCCCCGGCTCGAAGATCTTGGCGACGTATTCGTGCCCACAGTCTTGGCAGCGCAGTTTCGCTTCCTTCATTGTCTTTGGAGCGGCTCTATGAGGATCGACCAGAAATGTTCGGCCGCACCTTCTTGCGTGAGTTTCGAATTTCGCGCCTCCCGCATGCCAGCTTTCAAGTAGGGAGCGTGACCGTCGTGCTCAATCGTGAGCCATTCATGGTAGGACCCTCGAGACGAGCTCTCATCCATCGAATAGGCGAACTCGCCAACTTCCGAATTCTTGCTAATGCGACATCCGGACATGCGTTCGTCATGCGAGTAGACGACACAGGTAAAGCTATCGGAATCCACGGTTGTGAAGGAATAGTCGATCTCTGAATTTCGTCGCTTTAGCTCCTGCAGAGAACTCTCGAAGAAATTCGAGATGTACCGAAAGGAATCGTCGCGAAACTCATCCTTCTCGCGATCAGAGAATCGTTTAGTCACCCGTAGGTTCGACGACCGGGGGTGCTCATTCCCATAGTCCGCCGACTCGCCTAAAGGAACTGTCCCCGACGGCTGGGACGAGTCTCGGCGTGGCGTCGCCTCGATCGCAGAGCGAATACTCGTCACGATATCCAGGTACGCGTCATGAAAGTTCGCGTGCTTTGAGATCGGCTTGCCATCCGTCGGCGTCGCGTTCAGCTTTCCGAAAGCCGAGTGCTTCCAGTCGCAAGGATGCACGATCACGAGAATAACACGGGCCTGACCCAGCTCGTGACGCTCAAGTGCTCGTCGCATTTCGATCTCGTGGCAGTAGTCGGAGTTTATGAAGTACGCGCTTACCAGCAGGAGAACGACGTCGGCGTCTTCGAGGTTCTGGCTGATTTCTCGATCGAACTCATCACCCGCTTCGATGCGCCGATCGTGCCAAACTTCGATCAGTCCCTCGCGCTTGAGACTCGCGAGATGGATCTCGAGCTCGGAGCGGTACTCCTCGTCCTTGTGCGAGTACGATAGGAAGATCCGCGTCACGCTTGGCCTCCTGGCTCTGCGCTAGACTGCCGTATGACGAAATGGTCGATAACCTGCAGACCTCGCCGGCGGGTTCACTCAGAGAGGTGAAAGTCTACGCCAGATGTGGGAAGCCGTACTTTCCGCCAGGACTAAGGCGGAGTCCGCACAGCGGAGGTCGATCCCGTCTAGGCAGACTGTCTGCCAGGTTTGGGGCCTGGCATACGGCGTCGCGCCAAAAGAAGTACCGGGGCTAGTGGGGCGCCCTTCACGACCGACTTGGCCGTAAGAACCATGCCGTGTTCCCACGGTCTCCGTCGGGGCAATTCTCGCGCCGCAAGCTCCCAACCGGCCAATCTAGGCGCGGAGATTTCTGGTCCCGGATTGCCGGAAATCACGGCCGGATGGCGGTCTCCGGTTGGCTGCAAAAATGTGCACCCTCCGAAATCGCCCAACACCGGCCCAACGTCGCCAACTTCGCAACCTGGCCGTGATGAGTCTCCGAAGGGAAGGACTCAATGGCGGAGAGAGTGGGATTCGAACCCACGGTAGGTTGCCCTACACACGCTTTCCAAGCGTGCGCCTTCGACCGCTCGGCCATCTCTCCGGG
>CAZXDV010000016.1:0-13951 GCA_964639535.1 uncultured Enterobacteriaceae bacterium
GGGGACAGTCGCCTCGTCGGCAGGGTTGTCGGGGAAAAGTTAATAGGCGGCAGCAGCAACACAGGGCTTCCTGTGGTCATGAACGTGAGCGAAACCGGCAATGATACGGTGCGGGCACACATTTTCCGTCTTATAGAAAAAGGCCAGGAGATAAAACCCAGGATACAGGCGATAGCAAACCACATCAGTGCATACTTCGTGTTTGCGGTGCTGCTGCTTGCTGCTGGTACTGCGCTTTACTGGTTCCCGGTACCGTCAGCGGACTGGATAGCAATTGTAGTGGCGGTCCTGGTTGTCAGCTGTCCCTGTGCACTGTCCCTGGCAACGCCACTGGCTATTGCCAGTGCTTCATCGAGCCTGATGGGCAGGGGTATCGTCCTCGCCAATGCCAATGCACTTGAAAACCTGGATAAAGTTGATCATTTTGTCTTTGATAAAACCGGGACCCTGGTATCAGCGGGGTCAAAAATCGTTGATACTCAGCCCTGTTCTGCGCTTACGGAAAGAGAGTGCCTGCAGCTGGCAGCATCGATGCAGCGGTTTTCTGCGCATCCCCTGGCACGGGCGTTTACAGGGACAGAAGCTGCTGCCCTGGAAGTTAATGATGTGACGGACAATCCATCCCGTGGTTTGAGTGCCAATGTTAATGGCGCCAGGTATTTTCTCGGTAACAGGCAGCATATTCTTGAAGCAAGTCAAATACACGAGGATGAAATTGCCCCTGCTGCGGATGAAATTGAGGGAACCAGGCTGATTTACCTGGCGACGGAGTCTGAACTTGTATGCCTGTTCCGGATGAAGGATACCGAATACGAGGCAAGTGCTGGCCTGATCGAGTATCTCCGGTCAAGAGGCAAAAGTGTCAGTATTCTCAGCGGTGATTCAGAAGCCCCAACCAGGAAAGCGGCCAGCGCTCTGGGTGTTGATTCTGCCCGCTGGTCACTTTCACCCGAACAAAAAATGCAGCATGTACAGGAGTTACAAGGTGAAGGAAAAGTTGTCGTCATGGTGGGCGATGGTATGAACGATGCGCCGGTGCTTGCATCTGCAGGGGTGTCTATTGCAATGGGTCACGGCGCAGCGATGGCAAGCAGTCATTCTGACGTTGTATTAGTCAACGACGACATTAGTTCCATCAGGGAGCTCCTTGAGATCGCCTCGACCACGAGAAAAGTGATCCTGCAGAACCTGTTATGGGCGCTTTCTTATAATCTCGCAGTGTTACCGCTTGCGATAGGTGGACTTGTTGCACCATGGATGGCGGCCATTGGCATGTCTGCAAGTTCACTTCTCGTGCTGTTAAATTCCTCGCGTATCGCGGTGAGGGGAAAACACTAATGGAAGTTATTTATCTCCTGATCCCGGTGTCGCTGCTGCTAATTGGGCTTATCATATATTTCCTTTTCTGGGCCGTGCGATCAGGCCAGTTTGATGATATGGAGGGCGCCGCTTACCAGATCCTCATGGATGACGATGAGTACCAGGAAGAATCCGCCGATTCCGCAGATTAAAATAGCCCCGTCATTTCTGCTTTGCTGTACCCCAATATGCACTTTCCCATTGTTTGCCCGGCGTGCTAAATTGCAGCATTGGCAATAACGCGTGACCATGCATTCACCAGGGCACGAAGGTCTGGCTGGATGATGATACTGGCAGAGGTGTTATGAATTCTGAGCTCAGGGACATACTGAAATCGCATCTTTCTTCCCCGGCACATAGCTGGAGTATTGGTATTCCCGGCGCTATCGGTGAGTTCATGTACGATGAAAATGAAGCTGCCGAAATCTCAGAGTCTGAAGAATGCATCTCTGCACTGACCAGCCGCGGAGCTATACAAATCCGTTTTCATCCAGAACTTACCTGTTTTGCCCACGAGGAACTAAGCAGCTGCACAAAATCATGGTCGCAGAACCTCAGTTTCTGCCTTGATAAAAAACATGCGGAGCTGGGTATCAATCACGAGGTAAGCTGCCTTGGCGAAGATGTGGATGCACTGGATGCTAATGCCAGGGGCAGCCTGCTGTTTGATCTTGGCGTGGGTTCACCCTGGGTACGTTTTTGCGTGAGAAGTGCTGAAGGCGAATTGCTTGATGCGCTGCATGCCTCCTGTGGACATTCCGTTTTTGACCAGGCTAAACCGGCTGGTGCGGCAGTACTGGAATACTCTCCCACCCGTGTTGTTATATCGGCACTGGGTCGAGTTGAGGTTGAAACCCCCATTCCGAAAACAGCCACCGAGGTTGACTTTGGACCCCACACACACCTGTTGCCCTACTTGCTCAAGGCTAAAAAAACCGGTGCCGCGGGTATACCTGCTTCATACGTGGAGTGCCTGGCGCTTTATCCCGAGCATCCTGCACATGACAAGTATGGTGAGAGCCGCCAGTTCAGCGCTTCCAGTTTTCAACACTTCCAGTCCCTGCTGGAAAAATTTGGCTCAAGTGAGTACCTGGCCGCAAGAAATTACTGCAGGGAAAATGAAGGCGGCAAGCAGGCGCCCGGCACTGATACTGACAATGCCCTGTACCAACAGCTCAGCCGCATCAATGCCATCCAGGCAGAATTCCAGGAGGCGGGTTAATGAAAGAGTACCCCACTGCTATTCCAGGCAAGGAATCTATTGATCGTCGAGAATTTCTGCAGCGTGCCGGTGTCGTCGCGCTGGGCGCTGCTGCGCTCAAGCTGAGCCCGCTGGCGCTGGCTGCGGCTGAATTCGAAGCGCTGCAGCTCAAGCACATATCGTCTGAAGATGCAGGTGTACTGGCGCAGGTGAGTCGTTTACTTTTCCCCCATGATGCCCTGGAGCAAAGTGTTTATCTTGGCGTCGTACGCGATATCGATAATGACCTGGCGGCAGGACAGGCACCCGCGGAATTACTCCGTGAAATTGCAGGTATGCTGAACGAGAAGGCGGGTGGTGACTGGTTGTCGTCCGGCAATGAAAAACAGGTGGCCATCCTGAAGTCACTGGAAGGGAGCGAACTTTTCAAGTACCTGCACGGCAGGAGTTTAAATACGCTTTACCAGGATCCCGTCGTATGGGCGTTACTGGGCTACGAGGGCTCCTCGGTGGAACACGGTGGCTACCTGCATCGTGGATTTAATGATATTGACTGGCTTGAATAAATCATGACCAAGACCTTTGAATTGAATGACGACAGCGTAGTGGTAGTTATTGGTTCCGGCGCGGGTGGTGGGGTGCTGTCCAACGAACTTGCACAAAAAGGCGTCAATGTCGTGTGCCTGGAGGCGGGCAGGCGCCTGAAACAATCAGACATTGTTAACAATAATGCTGAGATGTTTGGCAAGATGACCTGGCTGGACAGGCGAATAGGGATAGGCAACACCGTGCCCGGCTTCCCGGTATGGACCTGCAAGACGGTTGGTGGAACCACCATGCACTGGACGGCTGTGTCACTGAGGTTGCAGGAACACGAACTTAGTCCGCTCAGTACTTACGGGAAGATAGACAACACGAGCCTGGTTGACTGGCCCATTAAAGCGGGTGAACTGGCGCCATGGTACGCCAGGGCAGAAGATCGAATGGGCGTCACCGGGACCCATGGTATTCCGCGCCTGCCGGGACATAACAATTTCAAGGTGCTTGAAGCCGGTGGCAGGAAGATGGGCTACAGGGAAATTGATACCAATAATGTCGCTATCAATTCAGAACCCCGCGATGGCAGGCCAAGCTGTTTACAGCTGGGCTTCTGTACAAGCGGCTGCGCGATTCATGCAAAGTGGTCCACCCTGTACACGGAGATCCCCAGGGCAGAGAAGACCGGACGCTTTGAACTTCGCACCGAGTGTATGACGGTGAAAATTGTACACGATGACAATGGTCGAGCACGGGAAGTCCATTACCTCGATGCCGATGGCAAGATCCATGTGCAGAAAGCACGGGTTGTCTGTGTTGCCGGCAATGCCGTTGAAACAACGCGATTGTTGCTGAATTCCAAAAGTGACCGCTTTCCAGCCGGGCTGGCAAACACAAGCGGGCAGGTAGGAAAGAATTACATGAGACACAACATCGATGTCGCCATCGGTGAAATGCCTGGCAAAGTGAACATGCACCGGGGTGCACATCTTGCCGGTATTATCAGGGACGAGAGAATCCACGAGCCATCACGCGGTTTCTCGGGTGGATTCATGATGTATACCGTACCTTTCTCACCTGATGTGCTGGCCAACCTGATGTACCCGGGTGGCTGGGGCAGGGATTTGACGTCAATACTTGAAAACTACGATCACTTTGCCGGCATGATGTTGATGGGTGAAGATCTGCCACAGGAGACAAATAGTATATCGCTGCACAGTAGCGAAAAAGATGGCTATGGCCTACCGGTCCCGGTCATTCGTTACGAAAGCCATCCCAACTCCGTATCAATGCAGGAATATGCAATGGGTAAAGCCGAGCGTCTTTACCAGTCCCTGGGAGCGAAAAAGGTACACAGGATGATGAATATTCTGCCTGCGGCGCACAACATGGGAACTGCCAGGATTGGCACAGATCCGCAGCAAAGCGTATGTAACCCCTGGGGCCAGACCCATGATGTGCAAAACCTGTTTGTATCAGACGGGAGTCTTTTTCCCTCGGCCGGTTGCGAAAACCCGACCCTGACTATCGTGGCGCTGGTATTGCGCCAGGCCGAGTACCTGGCCGGGCAGCTGGAAAAAGGAAATATCTAGCTGCAGCGGGGCTAGTGGTGGTGATGTTCATGCTGTGCTCCTGCTGGCCAGATTAGCGGCTGCAGGTTCAGGTAAAACGACGCAAGGCCCATAGCCACGATCAAGAGACCTGCTATTTTCCTGGCACTGTTGCGCCTCGCCAGGCTAAAAATACTGTTACTGAAAAGCCCGGTAAATATCATCGATGGCAGTGTACCTGCGCCAAACGCGAGCATATACAGCCCTCCCAGCAATGGATCAGCAGCGGACATTGTCCATGCCAGCACCGAGTAAACCAGGCCACAGGGCAACCATCCCCAGATCATGCCGGCAGCTATGCCTTTTACCACGGAATCTGCCGGGAGCAGTCGTCCCGCCAGTGGTTTCAACAGGTTCCAGAAATGGCTACCCAGGGTCTCGATAGATTTAAGCTGGGGCAGCAGCCCTGCAATATGGAAACCCAGTGCAAGTAAAAAGATCGAGGCAACAGACTGGAGTAAAAGGTAAGCAATGCCGTTTGTATTCACAAAAACCAGTGAACTCATAACACCGACAATAGCACCGGCGATCATATAACTTGCGATTCGCCCGATGTTGTACGCGCCAACGAGGTAAACCCGAGAGGAAGTCTTAACACTCGCAGCAGGCGATGGCACATAACTCATTGCGCTGATAATGCCGCCACACATACCAATACAGTGCAGGCTGCTACCAAGCCCGAGCAGGAATGCCAGCGAAAGGGAAATCGTGTGTTCCATAACAGGTGAATAAGGGGTAATTAACCCGGGGTATTTGATCTAAATCAAATTGCGGATTTGTAAAGCATTCATACTGGAGGAGAATTTGCAGAAGTAAGCAAGATTATGTCAAACATCATTTTTCGACCATCGCTGGTGAATCCCGGGAAGATTTTTAACTGGTAAATATCCTGTATTGACGCCGCCTCACTACGCCTTGAGTGTCCTCACCATTGTATCACCCCCAGTTGTGAGGCGGTGTCATTTTATTCAGGGACCGGGCTTTCAGAAAACGTTCTCACAAGGATACAAGCCGGCTCATGGTGAGCCGCAGGACCTAGCTGGCCGCGTCAAAACTCTTGCCACCGCACATACCGCTTAGCGCTTCCGGATTGACGATGGTTATACGCTTGTTATCTATTTCGATAACGCCATTTTTTTGCAGGCGGCTGAGTATACGACTCACTGTCTCAATGGTCAGACCCAGGTAATTGCCTATTTCCTGGCGTGACATGCTCAGGTGAAAATCCAGCGGAGAAAAGCCCAGCGTTTTGAAGCGGGCAGACAGTGAAGAGAGAAAAGATGCGATTCGTTCCTCTGCATTCTTCTTGGCAATTGTGAGCAGTAGACGATTTTCGTGGGACAGTTCCCGGCCCATTATGCGAAACATTTGTTCCTGTAAAGCGGGTACGTTCTGGCAGATGTGGGCCAGGTCAGCGTAGGGGAAACTGCAAAGACTGCTTGTTTCCAGCGCGATTGCCGAGCAGCTGTGCGCATTGGTTTCAAAACCGTCGAGCCCGACAATTTCCCCCGGCAGGTAAAAGCCAATGATTTGCTCCTCGCCATCATCGCTGTCGGTAAAAAGCTTGATACTTCCGGAGCGCACGGCATAAAGAGATGACAGCGGGTCGCCACCGCGAAAGAGGTAGTCACCCTTTTGCAGGGGTCTTGTCTGGCGCACAAGTTTTTCCAGGCTTTCCAGCTCCTGCTGGTTGAGACCACGGGGCAGGCAAAGCTCCGCCAGGTTGCAGCTCTCGCACGATGCCTTGAATTTCTGGAACTCTACAACATTCATTTATCTATACCCCGTATCCTCAATAGCGACTATAGCGTATTTTGTCTTTGGGCCGAAACAAAAAATATGTCAAAATCATAAACTTAATGCTGTAATTAGCCCATTGGGTTAAGCCAACAAGCACATGGGGGAGGGCACCTGGCAATGAATGGTTTGTTTATGGACAGACCGCTGATCATATCTTCTATCCTGAAACATGCGGATGCCATGTTTGCGGATTCAGAAATCGTTTCGGTCACGGCGGATAATCCAAGACATCGATATACCTACGCCGAGGCATTCGCGCGTACAAGGCAACTTGCAAATGCCCTGTGTGAATATGGCATTCAGCAGGGCGACAGGATTGCCACGCTGGCCTGGAACGACTACCGTCATTTTGAGCTTTATTACGCCATTGCCGGGGTCGGCGCTGTCACTCACACGGTAAACCCAAGGCTATTTCCAGAGCAGATAACTTATATTATTCAGCATGCCGAAGATCGATTGGTGTTTGTTGACCCCCTGATATTGCCCGTGGTTGAGGCCTTGAAAGACCAGCTCAAATGCGTAGAGCAATACATCGTGTTAACCGATGACGAGCATATGCCGCAAAGCTCGTTGCAGAACATTCAAAGCTACGAATCTTTTATCCAGAACTCCCCCGAAGAATTTGACTGGCCGGATCTTGATGAAAACCATGCCAGCGGGCTGTGCTATACCTCGGGCACCACGGGTAATCCCAAAGGCGTCCTGTATACCCATCGTGCGAATGTCATTCACTCCTATGCCTCGCTGACACCGGATGTCTTTGGCTTTTCAGCAATGGAGGTTGCCTTGCCCATCGTGCCCATGTTCCACGTCAATGCCTGGGGGGTACCCCATGCCGCGGCCATGGTGGGGACGAAAATAGTCTTACCGGGGCCGAAAATGGGCGATGGCGAGACACTGCAAAAGCTTATTGAAGAGGAAAAAGTCACTTTTTCGGCGGGTGTGCCGACGGTGTGGTTGGCGCTATTGAATTACCTGGAAGAGTCAGGAAAGTCGGTGGATACCCTGGAAAGGGTTATCGTGGGCGGCGCGGCCTGCCCGGAATCCATCATGCGGGACTTTCAAAAGAAGCACGGGGTGTATATGAAACATGCCTGGGGTATGACGGAAACCGGGCCACTCGGCACGGTTAACACGCGTGTACCCGGCATGGACAAATTACCGGAAGATGAGCAATTTCGCCTGAGATTAAAACAGGGTCGAAGCGTCTTTGGTATCGAGCTTAAGATTGTAGACGATGATAACAACGAGTTACCCCGCGATGGCGAATCATCCGGTCTGCTCAAGGTGAGAGGGCCCTGGGTCTGCAGTGACTATTTCAAGCTCGAAGGCGAAAGTGAGGCACACGATGAAGATGGCTGGTTTGCTACCGGGGATGTGGCCAATATCGATGAAAAGGGCTACCTGCAAATAACCGATCGGGCCAAGGATGTGATCAAGTCAGGTGGCGAGTGGATCAGCTCCATCGATCTTGAAAACGAGGCCGTGGGGCACCCGGATGTAAGCGAGGCTGCGGTCATTGCAATACCTCACCCCAAGTGGTCAGAGAGGCCGCTGCTGGTGGTTATCAAGCGGGAAGGTGCCCAGTTGTCGAAGGAGCAGGTGCTGGAGTGGTTAAAAGACAGGGTGGTGAAGTGGTGGCTACCTGATGACGTGGTGTTTGTTGACGAGATACCGCACACCGCCACCGGTAAAATCCACAAGCTGACGCTGCGGGAGCAATTCAGGGATTACCAGTTTCCTGCCGAATAATTTTGCCTTTGCGCAACGACAGGCGGTTTAACAGGAGCAGGGCAGGCCTCAGCCCAGTTCACTGAGTCGCTGGCGGCAGTTGTATTCAAAATCGTCCAGTTCGCTGAGCGTCAGCTGGATGTCTTCAAGCTGTTGCTGTAGCTGCTGTTTCCTCTCGGCACTTTTGTGCAGGGCCACCTCGAGCTGGGCCGCCTCGCCGGGCTCGGCGTCATAAAGATTGAGCATGTCCCGAATCTCTCCCAGGCTGAACCCCAGGCGCTTGCCCCTCAATATCAGCTTCAGGCGCGTGTAGTCACGCGTGCTGTATATCCTCTGGCGACCGCGCCTTTCCGGCGACAGCAGCTGCTCGGCTTCATAAAAGCGAATAGCGCGGGTGGTGATGCCAAACTCCCGGGAAAGCTCGGAAATACTGAAATTACGCTCGGTAGCTGGCGTATCGAGACTGGCAGTACTGGACTGTTGCATTCTGTGCCCAAATATATTGACGTTTACGTAAACGTAAATATAATACTTGAGCAATTACCCGCGAGCAACACCCATGGAGCCCAACTGATGGCTGCTACCGACGAACAACTTTCAAAAACATCACAATTACAACAAGATAGCGACTTTCCCCTGCGCTTTGTTACAGCTGCGAGCCTGTTCGACGGTCACGACGCTGCCATTAACATCATGCGGCGAATCCTGCAGGCGTCCGGTGCTGAAGTGATCCACCTGGCGCATAACCGTTCTGTTGCCGAAGTGATTCAATCGGCGGTGCAGGAGGATGTCCAGGCAATCGCCATCAGCTCGTACCAGGGCGGTCACGTTGAGTATTTCAAGTACATGGTCGATGAGCTCAAGCGTCTCAATGCCGGGCATATCAGGATATTTGGCGGCGGTGGCGGTGTGATTATTCCCGAGGAAATTGACGAACTACACGACTACGGCGTGAGTCGAATCTATTCACCTGCAGATGGCCAGAACATAGGCCTGCAGGGCATGATTGACGACATGCTCGACAGGAGCAGGTCGATTCCCGCAGACAGCTTGGCGGCAGACCTTGCTGAACTCAACCGTGGTGACCGGCGCAGCCTGGCCAGGGTCATTACTGCCCTGGAGCGCGGCAATGTATCTGAAAAGCAGCAACGACAAATCGAAAACGAAGCCAGCGCCCGTGGTAAGCAGACCCCGGTGCTTGGTATCACTGGAACAGGTGGAGCAGGAAAATCATCGCTGACGGATGAAATCATTCGCCGTTTTCGCGCTGACAGCGAAGATAGTCTGAAAATAGCGGTGCTTGCCATCGATCCAAGCCGGCGTAAAACCGGGGGAGCGCTGCTTGGTGATCGAATTCGCATGAATGCGATTTACCACGAAAATATCTATATGCGTTCGATTGCGACCAGGAAGGCTTCCATGGAGGTGCCGGACTACCTGGACAGGATCATACAGGCGGTAAAGGTTTCCGGTTTCGACCTCATCATCGTGGAAACACCGGGTATCGGCCAGGGTGATGCGGGGATCGTCCCTTTCGTGGATAGCTCACTTTACGTGATGACACCTGAATTTGGTGCTGCCAGCCAGCTGGAAAAGATCGACATGCTTGATTTCGCTGATGCGGTTGCCATCAACAAGTTTGATCGAAAAGGTGGTGAGGACGCACTGCGAGACGTCAGCAAGCAAATGCAGCGCAACCAGCAGGCATTTGATCGGCTGCCTGAAGATATGCCCGTGTATGGCAGCATCGCCTCCAGGTTTAACGATGATGGCGTTACTGCGCTGTACCAGTACCTGCTTGGCATACTTCAGAAACAGGGTCTGAAAAGCTACACAAGTGTTCTACCACCCCTGGATATCAAAGTGTCCAGTGAACGGGCTGTTATCGTGCCCCCGGAGAGACAGCGATACCTCGCGGAAATAGCGGAAACTGTTCGTGGCTACCATGAGACTGTCAAAGAGCAGGTGACAATCGCCCGGGAAAGACAGCAGTTACAGGAAAGCCAGAGGTTGTTAAGGGAGTCGGGAAAAGATGCGAGCGGGCTAGACGAGCTGGTGAACGAGCGAGAGGAGAAACTTGATCATCGCGCAGCCAGGTTATTGCAGCGTTGGCCCGAGGTTCAAAAGGATTACCAGGGTGATGTTCATACCGTGAAAATTCGCGACAGGGAAATTTCCACGGAGCTCACTACCGAGTCCCTCTCGGGTCTCAAGATACCCAGGGTAGCCTTGCCCAAATATAAAGATCATGGTGAGTTGCTACGCTGGTTGTTGCTGGAAAACCTGCCGGGATATTTTCCATTTACCGCGGGTGTTTTCCCTTTTAAACGTGCAAACGAAGACCCTACAAGGATGTTTGCCGGCGAGGGCGATGCGTTTCGCACCAACAGGCGTTTCCTGAAGCTATCTGAACATTCCGAGGCCAAGCGTCTCTCTACCGCTTTTGATTCCGTCACGCTCTATGGCTTTGACCCTGATGAGCGACCGGATATTTATGGCAAGGTGGGTAATTCCGGTGTCTCCATAGCCACGCTTGATGACATGAAGGCCCTTTATGATGGCTTTGACCTTTGCAGTCCGAGCACTTCAGTATCAATGACGATAAATGGGCCGGCCCCTACCATCCTGGCAATGTTTTTGAACACAGCGATAGATCAGCAGGTCGATAAGTTTGCCAGGGAAAATGACCGGGAGCCTTCAGTAGATGAAATGGAAAAACTGCGCGCCTTTTCCCTGGAAAATGTTCGAGGTACGGTTCAGGCGGATATATTGAAAGAAGACCAGGGGCAAAACACCTGTATTTTTTCCACGGAATTCAGCCTGAAAATGATGGGTGATATCCAGCAATATTTCATCGACAAGAAAGTCAGGAATTTCTACTCGGCGTCTATTTCCGGTTATCACATCGCCGAAGCCGGTGCTAATCCCATATCCCAGCTGGCTTTTACCCTTTCCAACGGTTTCACTTTTGTTGAAGCCTACCTCGCCAGGGGAATGCACATCGATGACTTCGCACCGAACCTTTCGTTTTTCTTTTCCAACGGTATGGACCCGGAGTACACCGTGCTGGGCAGGGTCGCAAGACGAATATGGTCTACCGCAATGCGTTTCAAATACGGCGCTAATGAAAGAAGCCAGAAACTGAAATACCACATACAAACTTCAGGACGATCATTACACGCCCAGGAAATGGCTTTCAACGATATACGCACCACGCTGCAGGCCCTGATTGCCATCTATGACAACTGTAACAGCCTGCACACCAATGCTTATGATGAAGCGATTACGACACCAACGGACGAATCCGTTCGCCGGGCCATGGCAATTCAGCTTGTAATCAACAAGGAATGGGGGTTGGCCAGGAATGAGAACCCGCTTCAGGGTTCATTTATCATCGAGGAACTGACCGACCTCGTTGAAGAAGCTGTGCTACTGGAATTTGAAAGAATTTCTGAACGTGGTGGTGTACTGGGTGCCATGGAAAGGGGATACCAGAGGGGTAAAATCCAGGACGAGTCCCTTTATTATGAACATCGAAAGCATGATGGCAGCCTGCCGATAATCGGGGTGAATACCTTTCTGGGTAAGGACAGCGATGAAGCTACAACCGTAGAACTTGCACGTTCCACGGAGGAAGAAAAGCAAAGCCAGATACGCAGGTTACGAAAATTCCAGCAGGACAATAGTGAATCTGCCGCTGCGGCCCTGCAGGAGCTCAGGAACGCTGCCGTTAACAATGAAAACATGTTTGCCGCGCTCATGCGCGCGGTGCGGCATTGCTCGTTGGGACAGATAACCGACACATTTTTTGAGGTAGGCGGGCAGTACCGCCGCACAATGTAGAGCTTCAGTATTTACCGGGTTATTCAAACCCGGCAGCCGGCGCACTAGGCCGCAATTTCGCGCAGGTTTTTAAAAGCCGTACAGATAGTGTCTATTTGCTCATCTGTATGTGCTGCACTGACACTGCATCGAACCAGGGACTTGTCGCCGGGAGTGGCGGGCGGGAACACCAGGTTGACGTAAATACCGTGTTCCAGCAGTCCTCTCCAGAAACCGAGCGCCTGTTCCCGGGTATCAAGCATCACGGCGACCACCGTACTTACTTCGGGACCAAGCTGGTAACCAAGTGCTTCGAGGTTCGAATAGAGCCTGTTTGCGTTATTCCAGAGATTTTTTCGCAGGTCCGTGCCGGCTTCAAGAAGTTTCAGGGCTTCGCGCGTGGATGCGATGACCGATGGAGAAGGAGATGCGGTGAATACGTAGGGTCGGCTTGAATAGCGCAGGAAATCGAGCTCGGGGTGATTGCTGACACAGTACCCGCCGATACTGCCCAGGCTCTTGCTAAATGTACCAACGACAAAATCTGTTTCAGCGAGCATACCGGTTTCTTCAACGAGTCCCTGGCCTTTTTCTCCAAGCACACCAAGGGAGTGTGCTTCGTCCACAACCAGCAAGCTACCATACCTGTTTTTCACTTCGACAATCTCAGGCAGGGGCGCGCGATCGCCCAGCATGCTGTAAATACCTTCTACAATGATGAGTGCATTTTCCGCCCGTTCGCCCAGTCGTTTTAATCGCTTATCCAGGTCAGAGGCATCATTGTGTTTAAAGCGGACAATGTCAGCACCGCTCATCTTGCAGCCATCATAGATGCTGGCATGACAGTCAGCATCGATAACGATGACATCTCCCGGCGCGGTCAGCCCGGTTATTACCGCAAGGTTTGCCTGGTAGCCGGTGGTGAAAACAATACCTGCGCGGCAGCCATAAAATTCGGCCATTTCCTGCTCCAGGGCGCGATGACCGGCAAAACTGCCGTTGGCCATGCGTGAACCTGTTGTCCCGGTGCCCTGGTTATCAATCGCGTCGTGAGCGGCCCGGAGGCAGTTTTCATTAAAGGTCAGTCCCAGGTAGTTATTAGTGCCGGCAAGAATGATGCGACGACCATCGATCTGTGCCTCGGTGGGAGAAAAGACTTTTTCGATGGGAGTGCCAAAGGGATCAAAGCCGACGGAGAGTAATGCCTCTCGGTCTTTTGCCAGTGTCTGGAATTTATCGAACAGGCTCACTTTGCGTCCGGCCCGATTTCCTGGATTCTTTCAGCCATGTTTTTTACAGTCTTTACATCAGCCAGCACATTCATAGGTATTGATATATCAAACTCGTCTTCAATTTCCATGAGCAGGTCCAGTACCTTGAACGAGTCCAGTCCAAGACCTTCGACAAGGTCGGTTGATTCATCAAATTCAGCTCCCTCCGGCGCAATGGAGGCCAGCTGTCCGTTGAGTCTATCGAGAATTTCTTCGTAACTTGCTTTCATCGTAACGGTCATTAAATTCATAGTCCCAGCAGGGATAAGTCATGCATCGCATCTACCAGCTTGATCCTGGGGGTCCAGTCCAGGTCCCGGGATATTCCACTGGTGTCGCAGCTCCAGTCAGGGTGAGTGATTTCACGAATCTTCCCGGGAGTCAGCATAGGCGCATAGTTAAATAACCTTGCTGCAGTAAGATTTATTTTACTGGCAAGGCTCAGAACAGGCAGTGGCACTGGTAATTGTATTACTGATCTTCCCCAGACTTCATTGGCCAACTCTGTGAGCACGTCCCAATTATAACCACTTGGGGAAGCGTCATCCAATTCATAGGTCTTGCCCTCGCTGCTTGCTGCATCAAGCCAGAGCGCAACTGCTGCAACACGGTCATGCACG
>CAZXDV010000016.1:13975-24342 GCA_964639535.1 uncultured Enterobacteriaceae bacterium
AGCGGGAAGTTAGCAGCGCCGGCAGGCGCAGGCAGTAGCCCTCTGCGAATCAGCTGGAGCAGGGGGCGAATCTCGGTATCTCCCGGGCCATAAACGGCGGTGGGCCTGAAAATTGTCCAATCAATGTCATCACAGGACTGCAGTAAGGACTCTGCCCGGTGCTTACTGGAAGCATACCATGACAGTCCAGGCTCGCGCGCTGCCAGTGACGACATAAATAAAATACGTGGAGGCTTCCCCCGGGCACGAGCGGCATCTACAAGATTTTGCGTTCCCCGTGTATTGACACTGGTGAAATCATCCAGTGACTTGCCCCTGACAACACCCGCACAATGGATGAGTGAGCTGGCACCATCCAGCAGGCTATCAAGTGCCTGTGCTTCAGAGAGGTCACCTTCAATCCACTCCACCTTGCCCGCAGCAGCTTGCGGCTTACGGCAAAGCGCACGGACAGGGATATTATTCTGCTGGAAGAAGTCGAGAAGTGAACGCCCGATGAATCCTGTGGCGCCTGTGAGAGCCACAACCCCGGACATTGGAAATAGAAACTAGCCCAGTTCGCTTTGCGAATTGTTGTCCTGGTTCCAGTCTGCTCTCTCCATGAAGCCCTTTCGAGCTGCCACGCGGGACAGCTTTCCGGAAGAGGTACGGGGAAGAGTGTGTGGTTTTACCAGTTCAACAACGCAGTGAATTCCAAAACTTTCGTACACCAGTCGCTGCAGGCGTGAAATCAGTGATTGTCTTTCTGCAGTTTTTGAAATTCGGCATTCAACAACCAGGACAACAGTTTGCTGTCCATCGGAGTCCTCGAGGCCAAATGCAGATGCATCACCCATGCGAACTTCTGGCTGTTCTCCAGCCAGTTCTTCAAGATCCTGGGCACGAATGTTTCGGCCATTTACAATGATGACGTCCTTGCGGCGACCACTCAGGTAAAGGTTATCTTCAAACATGTAGCCAAGATCACCTGTATCCAGCCAGCCGTCTTCAGACAGTACGGCATCCGTAGCCTGCTTGTTATTGAGGTAGCCTTCCATCAGGCTCGGACCGCGCATCAGGACGCGTCCAACGCGTAAATCGGGTTGCTCGTCTCCTTCCTCGTTCACAATCTTGATGTCGTGTTCGGGCAGGGCCTTTCCACAGTTCACAATTGAATTGACCTTGCGATTGTCTGAACGTACACGTACTGCCACGCCACGTTCCGCAAGAGCGAGAGCATCAATGTGCATAACATCAAGGCCTTCATCAAGAGGGGAGAAACTTGCAGCAAGGGATGCTTCTGCAAGGCCGTAGCAGGGCAGGAATGCATTGGCACTGAAACCTGCTGGTGAAAGTACCTGGGCAAAGTTTTCAAGAATGCTGGGCCTGATCATCTCGGCACCGACGCCAGCAATACGCCAACTGGAAAGATCAAGTGTTTCAAGATCAGATTCGCGCACTCTCCTGGCACACAGCTCGTAACCAAAGGGAGGGCTGAACGCGATACTGCATTCGTTGCGGCTGATCATGCGTAACCATTGTAGTGGCCTTATAGCAAAGTCACGGGTACGCAGGTAATCGACGGTAAGCTGGGAAACGATAGGACCCAGTACAAAACCCACAAGCCCCATGTCATGGTAGAAGGGCAACCAGGACGCACAGCGATCGCCTTCTCTAACCTGCAAACCACTCCTGGTAATTCCCTGCAGGTTACTCATGATTGCCTTTTCAGAGATAACCACGCCCTGCGGGAAACGCGTACTACCAGAGGTAAACTGCAGGTATGCAGGTTCATCCCTGGAGTTCGGTGTAAATTCAACATCGGCACATTCAAGCTCGTTTAGCTGGGCCGGGGTACCAACCCATCGCAGGTTTTCAACGTCTTCTGCTGCTTCTTCGAGGAAGCTGATGAACTCTTCTGGTGCAACTGCAATAGAAGCCTCTCCGCCTTTCAGCAATCCGCTTAGTTGCTGCACGTAAATGTTATGACTACCCAGGTTAACGGGCACAGGCATTGCGTAGGGAAGAAGACCTGCATAGCGACAGGCAAAGAATAGAATAATAAAGTCTGCTTCGGTGTCAGCGATCAAGGCAACGCGATCACCTTTTTTCAAGTTTAATCCGTGAAAGCGCCTGGCTGTTTCCAGCGCACGTTCGCGCAACTCGGAATACGTAATAACTTCACGAAGGTTTCCCCTTGCATCAAAGAAGTTACAACCCGTCGTACCGGTTGCAGCATAATCCAGAGCTTCTGTCAGGGTTTCAAAATTCGCAAGGCGTTGTGGAATACTATTGTTAGTTTTAATTACGTCTTGTTTCACGGCTTTTTTGACTCCAACTTTGGTCAAACACCAATTTTTTGACGCGGGCTAACAGCAAATAGAAGCTGATAAACCAGGTCAATGATTAAATTTAAGTTTTGTCCTTTTTTTAACTTTCCTTTCGACAGCCGGATGAAATCCGGCTCGCTCCCCCCCCCGGGAGGCGTTTCGCGACGCATCCTACACAATTTAAGGCAAAAATGCATCAAAATCATGAAAATACCTGAAAATTCATAGAATCCAGTTTTCCCTCAAAAATTCCAGTATTTGCCGGTTTAATTCTGCGCTGGTGTCATGACTTTGGGTGACATCAGGCGGTCCCGGCCACTTGCTATCCTGAAATTCCGCGTTTTCGAAATGGCGCACACTTGAATAGCGCGGAATCACATGAAAATGGACGTCCGGATCGACCATCATAAGCATCAAGTAGTTCAATTTTTCGTAGGAAAAGCTTTTCTTGAGGGTCTTCTCAATGCCAGTGGTGACTTTTCCCAGCTCCTCAAAGCTTTTTGAAGATAACTCAGAGAAGCTTGTTACCGGGTCACGGGCAACCAGCACCAGCGATCCCAGGGTGACCTGGGCCGGTCGCAATAGCACACACCAGTGCTCGTAATCATGGATTACGGTGTCCGGTGCACCAAATTTCTGCATAGTTGCGTTCACTATCTAGATTACAGGTTTAAGTCATTGTGACATCTAACTGAATAATATAATAAAATTAAATTACATGCACTATGAAATATACAGCAAATTTGTTTGCCAGGTGCCTGAAGATGCTGCGCTGCCGCGAGAAATGCACGGATTTGGTCCGGGATTGAATGTGCTATTCTGCAGCCGCAATTAAATTCCCAGACTGCCAGGACAGAAAATCCAAGCACATGCCCGAGTCACCAAGCGATGCCGACATGGCCCCGAGCCTTGAACTTGTAGAAGTCAATAACCCTTTTGATTTCAATAAGTTAATAAACCTTCCGCGGTATATATACCGCGATGACAGGGCCTGGGTGCCGCCGCTCTACGTGGAACGAATGCTGCACTTTTCCCGTTTCAACCCTTACTTTGAACATGCCGAGTGGCAGGCCTGGATGGTGTACAGGGACGGGCAGCCCGCCGGTCGAATCTCCGCCCAGGTGGACCGCCTTCACCGGGAGCGCTACGGCGCTGATACCGGGCATTTTGGACTGCTCGATGCTGTAGATGATGAAAATGTGATAAAAACCCTGGTAACCACGGCGGAAAAGTGGCTTCACCAGCGCGGGGCGAGGCAAATTACAGGTCCCATGACATTTTCGGTCAACCAGGAGTGCGGCTTGCTGGTAGACGGTTTTGAGAAGCCACCGGTCGTCATGATGCCTCACTCCTCACCCTGGTTGGGCCCGGCCCTGGAGAATCTTGGATATGATAAGGCAACGGACCTGTATGCCTACTGGGTGGACGTTGAGTTCGAGGTTCCCCGTGTCATGAGCTCCCTGACCAGGCGCTACCAGGACAGTGTTCAAATGAGGACCCTGAATCGCGCCGATTTCAAGTCTGAAATGGCCATCCTGATGGACCTTTTTAACGATGCCTGGTCGGAAAACTGGGGCTTTGTGCCGTTTACCGAGGCTGAGTTTAAAGAGCTGGGCAACAGCCTGAGACTCGTGGTACCGGATGAATACATTCACATTGCAGAAATTGACTCTGAGCCGGTCGCCTTTATCGCTGGTTTGCCCAACCTTAATGAAATTATCAGGGAATTTGACGGTAAGCTGCTGCCCGGGGGTTGGTTGAAATTGATAAGAGGGCTCAAGCCCGGTGGAGTCAGCACTGGCAGGGTACCCCTGATGGGGGTACGCAAGAAATACCAGAACCGCCCCATTGGCATGGCGCTGGCCTTCCTCACCATTGACGCCCTGCGAACGCAGCTTACCGCCCGCGGTGTAAAAGAGGTGGAAATGTCATGGATCCTGGAAGACAACAGTGGCATGAGAAACATACTTGATGCTATCGGTAGCGACCTGTACAAGACCTATCGCCTGTATCAGAAAACGCTTGCAGACTGAGCGCAGGCTTGGCGATTCAGGCAAGGCACATGCCCGATCATTCTACTTTTACTGCAATTGTACTTGCAGGTGACAGGGGCCCGCGGGATCCCGTTGCAGCAGGGACAGGCGTATCTGGCAAGGCTGTCGCCAATGTCAACGGAACACCCATGATTATCCGCGTGCTGGATGCGCTTGCTGCGAGCCCTTATGTCGATGAAATTATCATATGTGGTCCATCACCAGCGGCGTTATCGGAGTGCCCGCAGTTACAGGATTACCTCGCGCGCGATACGCTGCGGCGCGTCGAAAATCTTGATTCTCCCAGTAAAAGCGTGGAAGCAGCCATGTCGCTGGTACCCCCTGACAGGGCGGTTTTTCTCACCACGGCAGACCACGCCCTGCTGGAAACGAAAGTAATCGATTTTTTCCTTGCGGGCTCCCTTGAATCTGAAGCTGATGCCACCGTGGGACTGGTGAAATACGACACTATCCTGGAAAATTTTCCGCAGGTAAAAAGGACCGTCATCAGGCTGGGGGATGGTGGTGTGTGTGGCTGTAACCTGTTCAGTTTTACCACTGCGGAAGGCCGTGGGATAGTCCCTTTCTGGCGCAAAGTTGAGCAAAAACGAAAAAAGCCCTGGAAACTAATAATGGGATTGCTGGGGCCGACTGGGGTGATCAAGTACGCGCTAAACAAGCTTCAACTGGAAGATGCCTTAACGCGTATCTCCAGCGGGTTGCGAATGCGGATTAACGCAGTGGTCCTGCCTTATCCAAGAGCCGGTATCGATGTTGATACCATGAGTGACCTGGAATTCGTGGAAAATCTTCTGCAGGAAGATTCCTGAAAGGTTTCAGTCCGCCAGGAGTTTTTCCGCGGCCTCAAGGTCTGCGATGAAGTCGATTTCAGCCCAGCGTTGTCCCGAGACGTTACAGGCTTCAACCTTGCCCTGGCCCGCCATCATGTCGACTACGGAAAGGAACCAGGACTTCAGGCCTTCCTGGCTTCTCATTTGAGATTCCAGGTTAGCTTTAAAATCAATGGCTCCCTGGTCACGAAAATAAAGCATACCAATGGACTCGGCATTTGTGTCTTCAGCATTCAGGATCTTGCTGACGTTTTTTACCGAGTTACCATCGAGTTTCACTTTCATGTCATCCTCATCATAAGACTCTTTCACATCGATCGTGAGAGTCACAGGCGCAGCTGGCGAAGCGAGGACAAGCTCGAGGACTGCGGGTTCAAAAATTGTATCGCCGTTGATAAGCAGGAAGTCATTATTCATGTGCTCACGGGCCATCCAGCAACTGGCGAGGTTGTCTGACACTTTATAAAAGGGATTGAACAGTGTGCTGATCCGGTCACTCTCCGGGTAGTGATGCGCCAGGTGGGCTTCAACCTGGTCGCTGTGAAAGCCGGTGATCACGTGCACATTTGAAATACCAGCGGCAATCAGCGCATCAAGCTGCCACTGTAGTATGCTTCGACCTGCAATATCGAGCATGCATTTTGGTTTTTGCTCCGTGAGAGGCAACAGCCGGCTACCCTGTCCGGCACTCAATATGATGGCGCTGGTCATATAATAATAGGAAAATAGTGGTTCATGTAACTTACAAAATCTTATTGCTGCGGTTCCAAGCGGCGTATCATACAGCGTGAAAAATATATTACCATCCTGTGACCCGGATAAAGTTTGCCTGATATCACATGACAAACATTGAACGATATATCTTCGTGGAGGTGATCAAGCCACTTGCCGCGGTCCTGGGTATTCTTGCTGCACTTTTTGCCTGCTTTAGCAGCGCTCGCTACCTGTCAGAGGGCATCACCGAGTCGCTGGGCGTAGAACTCATGCTCAGGCTGGTAATGCTAAAGACACTCATTGCCCTCGAAGTTCTCGTACCCATCGCACTTTATGTTTCGATCATTATCGGGCTTGGTCGAATGCACAGGGACCAGGAAATTATCGCCATGCGCGCAGCGGGTGTGAATGGTTCGAGAATTATCAAGTCGGTTCTCTGGGTCGCTATCCCGGTGGGAATCATGGTGGGCCTGCTTTCCATACAGGGGCGCCCATGGGCATATGAAGATAGCTACGTGCTGGATGCCCGGGCCAATGCCGAACTGAATACAGACAGGTTCCAGGCCGGGCGGTTTTATGGAAACGAAGACAGTGGGCGAGTTGTTTATATCCAGGAGAAGAATGCTTCAAGCGGAGACATGAGAAACGTGTTTCACTATGTCAATGAAGAAGAGCACCGGGAAATTATACTTTCCCGGTACGCGGTGCAAATGAGGAAGGGAGACAATTCCAGGACTGAAATTCACCTGCACGACGGGACAATTCACCGGCTCTACTTTGACGGTTCAAATGACGAGATGGTGAATTTTGAGAAAATGGTGATTTTTCTCGATGACTCTGATACCGATATTGGCTACAAGAGAAAAGCTGCCTCAACATTTGAACTGATGTTTTCGGAGATTCCATCTGATGTGGCCGAGTTACAGTGGCGGCTTTCCAGGCCGCTTGCAACAATATTACTCGCCCTGATAGCGATACCCCTGAGCCGTTCATCGCCCAGGCAGGGACGTAACGAAAAAATATTTACAGCTACCCTGATTTTCGCGCTCTATTACAACCTGAGTGGTCTCGCACGTACCTGGGTGGAGCAGGGAACCGTCGGCAGTTTTCCTGGAATATGGTGGCTGCATATGCTGATGACAGTGCTTGTTGCGTTCATGCTTTTTCCGGGTTTCCAGGATGGGCGTTTTAAAAGATGACCCTGCTTGAAAATTATATCGTCAAGCAGATTGTGAGCGGTCTTTGCATTGCCACAGCGGTGCTGCTGCCGTTGTTCAGTTTTCTTGACCTCATAGAGCAACTGGATGACGTTGGTGAAGGTTTTTACCAGACAAGGGATGCATTTATCTATGTTGCCTATGTTGTTCCGCGCAGGTTCGTACAACTTGCCCCCTTTATCGCATTAATCGGAACAGTCATCGGGCTGGGCAGGCTCGCGGTAAACCTGGAGCTGATTACCATGCGCGCAGCCGGTCTTTCTCCCATCAGGATTAGCATGATGGTGCTCAAGGTGGGTTTCTTGCTGATTCTTGTCCTGGCGGTGATGGAGCAGTTTGTGGCGCCTTTGTACCAGCAAAAGGCAATGGCCCACAGGGCAGAAGCACTCGCGCAAAGCACTGAACTTGGACAGGACCTCGGTACATGGACACGTGATAAAAGGCAGATACTGCGAATTGGTGATTCACCGCAGGGAAGCCTGATGCGGGATGTCGAAATTATCTATGTCGATGAGCAGGGCAGGTTGGTGGAGCATCTGTTTGCACAATTTGCTGAAATAAAATCAGAGAAACAGTGGGAGCTGTCGGCGGTTACGCGAAAAATCGTATCGGGCGACACCCTCCAGACATCGTTTTCTGACTCGGTGCTGTGGGAGCCGTTTCTTGACACGGACCAGATATCCACGCTTAACCGTCCGGCCGAGAGCCTTTCACCAGTGGACCTTTATGCCCATATCAAGTACCTGCGGGAAACAGGCCAGCAATCGGAGGCCTATGAACTGGCATTGTGGAGAAAGCTTGGTGGCGGCCTTGTCACTATCGCGATGATACTTCTCTCGATCCCCTTCGTATTCGGTTCAGTGCGGGGAGGAATAGCCAACAGGCTGGTGCTGGCCGGAATTACCGGTATCTGTGTTTACCTGCTGGATCAGCTGGTAGCCAACATTGGTTTGCTACTGGACCTGAGCTTTGCTTTTGTTGCCCTGGCGCCGGGCCTGATCCTGATCTGGCTAGCTATAGCGATGTTGCAAAAACTTGCCTGATGCTTCCTGGCCGGGCGAAATTTTCAGGATCATGCAGCGGGTAACTGAACTTCCCGGCAATCAGTGTCTTTCAAGATGCCAGGTGGATCTTCAAATCGTCGTGAACTAATTTTCAACAGCCAGCCCTGTTCATTTCTCTCCACCTCATACGTGTTATATCCCGCCCGCTTGTAATTGGAGGAGGAAAGCTGCGATGCAGAAGGGGCTCCAACGACCGGGACCTCCGTACCGTTCACGTCAAGCCATTCCGTGACCGGGTGATGACCATGACCGTGGAGAATTAACTCGGCACCGACCGTGGAGAGAGCTTCTCTGAATTCCCCGGCGTCAATAAGACGCTTACGAAACTTGTTGCTGCTTTCAAGGGGGCCGTGATGAAGAACAACAATTCGAAACAAACCCATCTGCCTCGCCCGTTCCAGCAGTTCTTTCATTTTCGAAATTTGAGCAGTACCAAGTTTTCCCGTGGCAAAAAACGGTGCTGTGGGCACAGCCGTTGACAGCCCTACAATAGCCACCGGACCACGCTGGCGAAAACTTGGAAACAGCTCGCTGGAAGTTTTTCCATCCTGGTCATCTCCCAGCATAAAAGGTGACCATAATGACAGTGTGCGCCCGGGATCTTCATTGACATAGGAATCATGGTTTCCGGGCACGACGGAAATTTGTTCGGGCGAACCGTGGCGAGCCAACCATTCTGCCACCTGGCGAAATTCCTGTGGTGTTCCGATGTGGGTCAGGTCCCCGCTAATTACCAGGTGATTGGATTTCGTGGTCGCAAGATCTGACAGCAGGTCTTCAAGTACATCCATCCTGTGAATATGACGACGGTTACCGTACCAGGAAAGGTAGCCGAGCACGCGCTTGTTGAGTAACTGTGTCCAGCTTACTTCATCCAGCGTGCTAAGATGCGGATCGGAAATATGGGCGAGCTTGTACGGACTATTGATGTCTTTTTGCTCATCGGCAATATAATGATTCATGGAGCACAAGTTTGTACGAAAAAAACAGGGACTACAACACACACATTCTGATTCCGCGTGATAGCTAATGGCTTCTACTAAAGTTTATATTGTTAACGACAGCGAGGTTAAGCTTTGGGGGCTCAGCGGCGGTGAGAGGATTCATCGACAGCTAAGAAAGCTGGGTGAAACCCATGTCATTGAAAACATCGAAGCAGCTGAAGACGGCGACTTGATTCTTTTACTTCGAGGCGACTTTTATTTTGATCCACGAATATTATCGGCGGCGACCGGCTTGCAAAAAAACAGCTGCATCAGCCTGGGGCAATCCGGACCTGTGGTCGCCTTGATGGTCGATGGAGCTGATGCGCTTGAAAATGCCGCTGAACTAAACGACCAGCAGGCAGGTTTTAGTGGATATAACATGCTGTTTCCAGGTGACATGGTCGAGGCCTATGACCCGAGGTTGTTGAAATATGATCCGCCAGTGATCCTGCCGATTACCGAAGACAGCGTGAGTAGTCTTGAAAGAGAAATATTCGATGGCTCGTACAAGGGGGTTACCGACTTTGTCACGAAATGGTTATGGCCACTACCTTCCAGGCACGCGGTAAAATTTTGCGTCAACCGGGGATTTACAGCAAACCAGGTGACCCTGCTCAGTTATGTGCTGGCCATTCTTACCGGGCTGGCATTCTGGCATGGATTTTTCGTAGTTGGTCTTCTCAGTGGCTGGTTTATGACTTTTCTTGACACCGTTGACGGAAAGCTTGCCCGGGTCACCGTCACCTCGAGCAAGATCGGCGATGTGCTGGATCACGGACTCGATCTTGTTCATCCGCCATTGTGGTACCTGGCCTGGGGAATTGGCATCCAGGATTCAGTTATGGGTCACTCAACCGTCATGATTTTTTTCTGGGTAATACTTGCCGCCTACATCGGTGGGCGCCTGTGTGAAGGTGCCTTTGACTTGTGGCTGGCGCCATTCAGGCTTTTCCTGTGGCGCCCGGTGGACAGCATGAATCGACTGATCACGGCTCGAAGAAACCCAAACATGGTTTTGCTTACCCTGTCGCTGATTCCCGGACGACCTGATATTGGACTCTACATGGTGGTCTTCTGGCATTGTCTTTCAACACTGATTCTCAGCGCCAGGTTAATAACGGCCGCCCGGCAAAAGGCCGAGCATGGGCAGTTAGAATCCTGGTTTGACCGCGTTGACCCGGAAATAGATTTAC
>CAZXDV010000017.1:0-24136 GCA_964639535.1 uncultured Enterobacteriaceae bacterium
GACACGCTTGGCTTTAACGAGGCGCTTCGGTCTGCACTTCGAGAAGACCCGGACGTGATTCTCGTGGGCGAAATGCGAGATCTTGAAACCATTCGTCTTGCGCTTGGCGCAGCGGAAACCGGTCACCTTGTGTTTGGCACGCTGCATACCAGTTCCGCCGCGAAAACCATTGACCGTGTTGTGGATGTATTCCCGGCCGAGGAAAAAGACATGGTTCGCGCCATGCTCTCGGAATCCCTGCGAGCGGTTATTTCCCAGGCACTGCTGAAAAAGAAAGGGGGCGGGCGAGTCGCTGCCCATGAAATCATGATCGGTACTCCGGCGATACGAAACCTGATACGTGAAAACAAGATTGCGCAGATGTACTCAGCAATTCAGACCGGGCAGCAGTTTGGTATGAAGACCCTTGACCAGGACCTGCAGCGACTGGTGCAGGAAGGGGTTGTCGACCGCAATGAAGCCAGGAACAAGGCGGCCAACAAGGACAACTTCTAAAAACATATAACGGGGAACCCTGATGGAAAGAGAACAAGCGATAAAATTCATGCAGGACCTTCTCAAGCTGATGATTGAGAAGAAGGGTTCGGATCTCTTTGTCACAGTTGGCTTCCCACCGGCCATGAAGGTGCAGGGAAAGATGACGCCTGTTTCCAAGACGGCGCTGACACCCGAAAACACCAAGGCCATGGCCTATGCCATCATGAATGACAGGCAGTTGAAAGAATACGAGGCCACCAAGGAGTGTAACTTTGCCGTGGCACCAAAGGGCATAGGTCGATTTCGTGCCAACGCCTTTATACAGCAGGGCTGCTGTGGTCTTGTCATGCGTGTGATCGAGACCGATGTACCAAACATCGACAAGCTTGGTCTTCCGGAAGTGCTCAAGGAAACGGTGATGACCAAGAACGGCCTGATTATCATGGTCGGCGGCACCGGTTCCGGTAAGTCCACATCGCTGGCGGCAATGATCGATTATCGTAACCAGAATAGCTACGGCCATATCATCACCATCGAGGATCCAATCGAGTATGTTCACCCGCACAAGAACTGCGTGATCATGCAGCGCGAGGTTGGTGTGGACACCGATGACTGGGATATTGCCCTGAAAAATACCCTGCGCCAGGCGCCCGATGTGATCCTGCTCGGGGAAATTCGTGATCGTGACACCATGGAATTCGGTATTGCTTTTGCGGAAACCGGTCACCTTGCCATGGCGACCCTTCACGCAAACAGCTCAAACCAGGCGCTTGATCGAATTATCAACTTCTTTCCTGAAGAGCGTAAGCAACAGCTGCTCATGGACCTTTCGCTCAACCTCAAGGCAGTTATATCCCAGCGCCTTGTAAAAACACCGGACGGCAAGGGCAGGCGTGCAGCAATCGAGATACTGCTCAACTCCCCCTTAATCTCCGATCTTATTCACAAGGGTGATGTGCACGAGATAAAGAATATCATGGCCAAGTCAAGGGAACTGGGCATGCAGACCTTTGACCAGGCGCTGTTTGACCTGCAGCAGGCGGATGAAATTTCCTATGAAGAAGCGCTTCGAAATGCAGACTCGGTGAACGAGCTGAGGCTGAAGATCAAGCTGGAAGGCAAGGACGCAAAAGAGAGCGACAAGATGGCAGGCCTCGATCATCTCAGTCTCGAAGAGGATGAAGAAGAGTCCGGAATGCTGAAGTAGGAAAGACTGTTATTAAAAACTACCTGAGGAACACATAAGCGTGGACATCACTCCCTACCTGAAGCTTGTTGTAGAGAAAAGTGCGTCGGACCTGTTTTTCACCACCAACTCCCCGGTCAAGATAAAAATCGAAGGCAAGGCGAGCGCTGTCGGAAAGACAACGCTTGATGGTGAAATGTGTAAGGCTGCCGCTTACGGCATCATGAATGACAAGCAGATAGCTGATTTCGAAGAAACCATGGAATGTGACTTTGCTATCGCCCTGCCGGATGACTCGGGGCGTTTTCGTGTTAACGTATTCAGGCAAAGGGGTGAGGTGGGAATGGTGCTTCGCCGAATTCCCACGACGATTCCAACCATCGCAGATCTCGGCGTGCCGGATATATTGAAGGAGTTAATTTGTCACAAGCGTGGCCTGTTATTGATGGTGGGCGCCACCGGTTCGGGTAAGTCAACAACCCTCGCGGCGATGATCAATCACCGCAATGAAACCATGGCGGGACACATACTCACTATCGAGGACCCGGTAGAGTTCAGTCACCCGAACAAGAAATCGATCCTGAACCAGCGCGAAGTTGGCGTTGATACCCATTCCTATGCCAGGGCGCTAAAAGCCTCCCTGCGTGAGGCACCGGACGTCATTCTAATTGGTGAGATCAGGGACAGGGAGACCATGGAAGCTGCCATGGAGCTTTCCAACACCGGTCACCTGGCCATTTCAACCCTGCACGCCAACAATGCAAACCAGGCCATGGAGCGTGTCATCAACATGTTTCCGCAGGATATGCACAAGCAGCTATTCATGGATCTGTCCCTGAATATTCGCGCGGTGATTTCCCAGCGACTGGTCCTGGCAGTGGATGGCAAGCGCTGCGCAGCTATCGAGATCCTGATTAACACACCTCATATCGCCGAACTCATCCTCAAGGGTGAACTGGACGAAATCAAGGAAGCCATGGCCGACAGTGGTCAGAAGGGCATGCAGACTTTTGACGATGCATTGTTTAACCTTTACAAGGAAGAGCGTATAGAAATGGAAGAGGCGCTCAACAACGCTGACTCCAGGACTAACCTCGAAGCCAAGATCAACTTTGGCTAGGTAAGTTTTGCGGCCTATTCGCCGCAGTACTCCGTGACGATGACGGTGAGATCGTCCTTGCATTGTTCACCGGCACTAAAATCTTCAAGCTTTTCCACCAGGCAGGTGGCCAGGTTCTCTACCGGCAGTTGTCGCTGTGACGAGAGAAATTCGAGCAATCGTTCACTACCAAAGATTTCCTTGTCCGGGTTAGCCCATTCCATGGCAGCATCCGTATAGGCAACCAGCTTGTCACCCGGCCTCAGCTGGTATGCTTCTTCTTCATAGCGAACCGGCTCCTCTTCAAATATTCCCAGGGCGCAGCCGCCTTGCTCAAACTGCACAACGTCACTGCCATCAGCCGGCAGGATCATCAATGGCGGGTGACCTGCGTGTGTAACCGTGAGATAACCACTGGGGCGAATGCGGAAGAACACCGCTGATACGGAACGCCCCGTGTTGCGACTTGCAATAAGCCGGTTAAGGATCCTCAGCGATTCATCGGTGGCCATGTTTCTTCGAATGCCTTCCAGCCCGATATGCACCATCATAGTCATCAGGGCGGCCGCTATGCCGTGACCGGTAGCATCCCCAAGGAAGATGGCAACATCGCCCTCCCTGTTTTGCAGGAAGTCATACATATCACCGGAAACCTGGGCGTAGGGTCGGTAGACGACTTCGGTATTGATATAAGGCAGGGCAGGCGCCGGGGGTAATACCATCTGCTGGAATTCGGCGGCAAGCTGCAGGTCCTGCTGGAACAGCACAATCTCGTCCAGCAGCAGGTGCTCGGCGCGGTCCCGCGCCTGTGCCGTTTCCCTGGCCTTTTCAAGGATGCTTACCAGGTCAGAACCGTCGTCGTGCCTGGTGGCCTTAATTGCGAGGTTGCTTTGCGGCATGGTTTTAACCGAGTAATACGGGTACTCACAGGTTGAACATGGATACCCTGGATATCGGCAGTCCGGGCTGGATCTTGATGGTTTCGGGTGTCGGGCGAGAAATTAGACGAAAGACTGACCCGGGAAGGGCATCGTCGCTCCGGACTTCACCGTTGTCTATCTCTTGAATGGCGCGTTGCCTGCCTCTCGCGGGCTATGACCGCCAGGGAAGGCGGAAATGTCGATAATGCAGGAGCATTTATCGACCGGTCCTTCCGTGGACGTAAAAAAAGGGCCCTGGGGGCCCTTTTTTCAAGTTATCCTTGAGGTGGATTACTTGTTGTTGATGTACATGGTGACTTCAAAACCGAAACGAATGTCATTGTACTCTGGTGTTTCCCATTTCATTGCACTATCTCCTGTTAATTAGTTAGCTGGGTTGTAATAACTTACCAATATAGGAGCAATCCCTGTGCCAGTTTGATCCCGGCGAACACGAAAAAATATAATTTATATAAAACAACAACTTAAAGACGTTCTGTGTCGAAGGTCCTGGTGGTTGTTGATTGCCTGGTTGTGGTTCAGGTTGATATGAACCACTTTTACTGGTTCCCAGGAACCACATTCTCCAGGTCCAGCCAACCCCGGTAAAGCGTCAAACCACTGTTACGGTACTTTATTTCAAACTGTCCGAGGCAGCTGGACGGGTCAAAATGCTCAAAAACCGCCTTTCGACCCGTGGCCCACGCCAGCGCAGCGGTGAACTCCTCGGCATAAAGTCGCCAGTTTGTTCGAAACTCCAGTTGCCCCTCGAGACGTAGCATGGCTGGAAACACCGGGTGGGCATACCAGCGTCGACCAAGATGCCTGGCCTTGGGCCATGGATTCGGGTAAAGCAGGTAATGACGCTGCAGTTTCCAGCCTCTTTCAAGGGCCAGCAGCCAGAAATCCTGTAAATCCATTCGCACCAGCAGGCAATTGTCGTCCAGGTCAAAACCCCGGTGTGCGCCGCCGCGGCCGAGTCTATGCTTGCTCTTGTCGACCCCGATGACCAGGTGCCCGGGGTATTGCTCCGCCAGCTGCCGGGTGGATAACCCGTTCCCACAACCGGAATCCAGTATCACCGGGCGGTTCAAGTCGAGCCGTGTTTTCTCCACCAGCTCAAATCGCCGGCGCGCACTGGTGCCCACGGGCCGGTCAAAGCTTGAAGCAAGGTGGCGATGCAGCAGGGTGAAAAGACGGGGGTGAATATTGTCCTGGTTACTGTCGACAGGTCTCGATCGATACCGGGAAGCGCTGCCCTCAGGCGGGGTAGACGGCATAGGCGTCGAAAACCGGTCCATCGACACAGACACGTTTCATCGCCGGGCCATCTTCGGTTTGTACCAGTACTGTACAGCCCGCGCATCCTCCCACCGCACAGGCCATGTATTCTTCCAGGGAAACCTGGCAGGGAAGGGAGAACTCCGCGGCAAGAGCAGCCACTGCCTTCAGCATGGGCGTTGGCCCACAACTAAAAATTTCCACCTGCTCCAGTTCATCACCGGGAAGTTCTTTCAGCCAGAGTCTTGCCAGGTCGGTCACATAACCATCAAAACAGCCCGGGTAGGATTGCAGGCTGCAAAGCCTGCTGGCTATGCCCCAGTCTTCCAGGAGCGGCATGCAGGCAATCGTCTCTGCGGGAGTGCCCGGTACCATGATTTTCGATGGCGATGACTTGAAGGGAAAAGGGATCTCAGAGCCCATGATGACAAGGGGCTCACTTTCCCTTGCCCGTGTTTTCAAGTGCTCTGCCAGAAACACCATGGGCGGTATACCAACGCCACCACCAATCAAGAGCGGCCGCTTCCTGTAATTGTCCTGCTTGAAAGGGTTACCAATGGGCCCAAGCAGGCTGATGCTGTCACCGGCCACTCTTCGACTTAGCAGGTCGGTACCCTGCCCATGAATTTTATACAGGAGTTCAAGCCAGCCCTGCTTTGCGTTAACGCGCATGATGGAAAGTGGCCGGCGCATGGGCAGGGAATCATCACAGCTCAGGTGAACAAAACTACCCGCCTTTGCGATAGCGGAAATAGCAGGGGACTCGATGCGTAATACGAACTGGCTGGCATCGTATTCCTGGTGGCTGATGACAGTGCCGTCTTCCAGCTTCAGCGTGTTACGCGTGGCAGGGTGGTTCATGCGTGCGCACCCTGTTCAAAAACTACCTTGCCGTTATAAATGGTGTGGCTCACCAGTCCTCTCAGCTCCCAGCCCTGGAACGGCGTGTTCTTTCCTGCACTGGCCAGCTGGCTCCTTTCGACGTTGTGATGTCCATGCAGATCAATAACAGCAATGTCCGCAGCGCCGTCTTTTACCAGTCGCCCTGCATCGATGCCGAGTATCTCAGCCGGTTTGCTGGTGAGGCTGATGATTGCCTGTTCCAGGGAAAGCTCACCACGCTGTACAAGTTCAAGCGTCAGTGGCAGAAGCAGTTCAATAGTAGAGGCACCGGCCTCGGTTTCGCCAAACGGTGCGGCCTTTGCATCATCGTCATGGGGTTCATGGTTGGAGCAAATCACGTCCACGTGATTTTCTTCGATCGCCCGGCACAGGGCCTCGCGGTCTGCCTGGGTTCGTAGTGGCGGTCGCAGGTGACACTCCGAGCGGTAACCATCCACGTCCATCTCGGTAAGGTGCAGGTTACAGATCCCGACATCGGCGCTGACCCTGACACCGGAGCTGCGCGCTTCGGCTATCATGCTGACACTGGCCGCTGAACTGATGCGACCAATATGTACCCGGCAGCCGGTTTGCTCTGCCAGTAACAATGTCGTGCCGATTGCCACTGTCTCCGCTGTAACCGGGATGGGCGTTAAGCCAAGGCGGGTGCTGATAGCACCTTCATGGGCGACACCCCTGCTGGCAAGATGACTTTCCTCGGGCTCCACGAAAACAGTCATGTTACAGCTGTGAGCATATTCCATGGCGTTCCTGAGGATGTCTGTCTGCGCTACCGGTCGCCGGGCATTACTTACGCCTGCACAGCCGGCATTTTTTAGTGCCAGCATTTCCGAAAGGTTTTCACCCCTGAGGCGCCGGGTCAGTGCCGCAACCGGCTTGATGCGAAGCACATCAACAGCCTCGGCTCGTTGCTGAATTAACTCGGCGACGGCGGGTGTATCAATAGGCGGCTCGGTGTCCGGCGGACAAGCCAGGCTGGTGATACCCGAGCGAATTGCTGCTCGTGATTCGCTGGCGATGGTGCCCTTGTGTTCCAGCCCGGGTTCGCGCAGGCGCGCGCAAAGGTCCACCAGCCCCGGGCTGACCAGCCTGTCCGTTGCATCAATTTCCCTGTCTGCATCAAAACCTTCAAGGTCTTCTGCCAGGCCAACGATTCGACCGTCGGCAATGTACAGGTTTCCAGTGCAGTCGAGCTTGCTTGCGGGGTCAAACAGCCGGCCGTTTTTTATCAATATCCGCATTAGCCCGCCTGCTCCTCTACTTCACCCGCAGAACCCATGCACATGGCCATGACTGCCATTCGTATGGCGATTCCGTGACTAACCTGCTGCAGTATTACCGAGCGTTTGCCATCGGCAACGGGGGTATCAATTTCTACACCACGATTGATTGGGCCCGGGTGCATGACAATGGCGTCTTCCTTTGCCAGGGCCAGTTTTTCTTCTGTCAGGCCATAGAGGTTGAAAAACTCATGCTCGCTTGGCAGCAGTGCGTTTTGCATTCGTTCCTTTTGCAACCGTAGCATGATGACCACGTCGACATCTTTCAGCCCTTCAGCCATGTCGTGAAAAACATGCACGCCAAGGGATTCAACTTTTGCAGGCAAAAGGGTGAGAGGAGCAATCACGCGGATCTCGTTAACCCCCAGGGTTGAGAGCGCATGTATCTCTGAGCGAGCCACCCTTGAGTGCCTTATGTCGCCAACGATGGCAACTTTTAGCCTGGTAAAATCTTCCTTGTGCCGCCGAATGGTAAACATGTCCAGCATGGCCTGGGTGGGGTGGGCATGGTTTCCATCTCCTGCATTAATAATGCTGATACTTGGTGAAACCTGCCCCGCGATAAAGTGCGCGGCACCGCTGCTGCCGTGACGCACAACGAACATGTCACAGTGCATGGCTTCCAGTGTTTGCAGGGTATCCTGGAGTGTCTCGCCCTTGCTCGTGGCTGACTGCGCTATGTTGAGATTAAGTACATCAGCTGACAGGCGCTTGGCCGCGAGTTCAAATGTCGTGCGAGTCCGCGTGCTGGGTTCAAAGAAGAGGTTTACGATGGTTTTTCCACGCAGCAGGGGTACTTTCTTCACTGCGCGTCCGCCAACACCGGCAAAAGACTCGGCGTGGTCCAGGATTTCAAGGAGGAGCTTCTTGGATAGTCCTTCAGTAGTTAAAAAATGCTTCAGCCGTCCGTTATTGTCGAGTTGAATGTTATTTGACGTCATCCGCTTTACTTGAATTCCAGAGCCAGTGGTTCTGGGCCAAGGATTTTAACATGTTCATCCGCTTTGAGCTGAATTCTTTTTCCCACGATGTCGGCCTGTATGGGCAATTCACGCCCGTTTCGCTCGATCAGGACGGCAAGAGTAATGCTTGCAGGCCTGCCATAATCAAAGATCTCGTTCATGGCGGCACGAATGGTGCGGCCGGTGTAGAGCACATCGTCAACAAGTATGATGTGACGGTTCTCGATATCAAAGGGAAGGTTGGAAGGCGTTACGTGGGGGTGCAGGCCGATCCTGCTGAAGTCATCACGGTAAAACGCGATGTTGAGTTTGCCCAGGGGAATATCATCACCCAGCGCTGATTTGAGCCGTTCCGCGATCCACAGGCCCCCGGTCTGGATGCCGATTATCACCGGCTCGTTAAGCTGCGCCTCTTTCATGAACGCGGCGAGCCCCTGCTGAAGTTCCAGCAGGGCATCCTCTGCGACAATGTTTTCCTTATTACTCACGCTTATGTCTCGTTGCTTCTGCTTATTGTAGCACCTGTTTCGTCCCCGGCGTTTTCTGAAAACCAGGTTTCAAGGATCAGCTGGGCCGCGTGGTCGTCAATGTTGTAGCTGCTTTTCAATCGTTGTTGCGCCTCGTAGCTGGATAGTCTTTCGTCGGCGAAGTGCAAGGGTAAGGGGTGTCGCCCATGTAACTGCCGGGCAAACTTTTCCGCCGCCTCGGTGGCCTCCTGTATTTCGCCATCCATTGTCAGGGGCCTGCCAACCACAAAAGCACCCGGTCGCCATTCATCAACAAGATGCCTGATCCTTTCCCAGTCCGGTTTGCCCTGGCGAGCCTTTATGATTTCAAGCGGAGTCGCGGTACCGCTGACTGCCTGGCCGACGGCAACACCAATCCTCTTTTGTCCATGGTCAAAACAAAGAACAGTATGATTGCTCACGCGTGACCGATGTCGGAGGAGATAAGGTTCAGGTCAACACCAAGCAGGGCCGCCGCAGTTTGCCAGCGCTGTTCGCAGGGCGTTTTAAATATAACGTCTGCATCGGCGGGACCACTGAGCCATGCATTGTCCATTATCTCCTGCTCCAGCTGGCCTGCTGACCAGCCTGCGTAGCCAAGTGCAACCAGTGACTCCTTTGGACCGCCACCCCGGGCGATAGCCTGCAGTATGTCCCTCGATGTGGTCACGCCGACAGCATCGTTAACATTGATGGAAGACTCCCAGGAAGAAAGGGGTTCGTGAAGTACGAAACCCCTGTCAGTATGAACCGGGCCACCGTGATAAACCGGTTGTTCATTAACACGCTGGTCAGTTAGTTCCATGTCCATTTGCACCAGTACTTCGCCAAGGGCCATGTCAAGCGGGCGGTTGATTACGATCCCCATCGCACCACCTTCATTGTGCGCACAAATGTAGGTCACGGTCTGGTAGAAGTTCGGGTCCATCAGGCCCGGCATCGCTATCAGGAACTGGTTTGTCAGGTTGCTGGATCGCATGAAACCGATCATAGCCATGTGACCGGGAAAAAACTATAAATTTGCAGCCACAGTTGCGAAACGGCGATAACAGGGTGCCTAGCGGAAGCCACCCTTCTTGAGGAACTGCCAGGTTCGAATAATGTGCAGGATATCTGTTTCTCCATGGATTGCATCGGGAAATGGTGCAAAGGGAGCTGACAGCTTGACGATTCTTATTGCGGCATCGTCCAGCACCTTGTGTCCTGACGGCTGCCTTACCGTGATGTTGTTAATGGTTCCGTCCGGGTTCAGCGCAACGTCAAGTACGAGGCTGCCGGAAAGTTTTCTTTTCCTGGCTTCCTCGGGGTAATTCAGGTTTCCAACACGCTCAACCTTGGAACGCCAGGCTTCCATGTAGGAGGCGTACTTGTACTCGCGCGTGCTTGCCGAAATAAATTTTCTTTTCGGGCGCTCAGCCTTTGCTACCAGCTGCTTGTCAATTCTCGCGCTCAGTGCTGCTATTTTCATGCTGTTGGTCAGTAGGCTGGTGGCGCTTGGGCGAGGCTTTGCCTGTGCCGCCTTGCTGGCTTCCTGCTCGGTTTTTTCCGCAACGGATTTTTCCGGTGTCGGTTTCTCCTTGACCGTCTTGTTGTTGCTGCTGGAGTCGGAGGTAACGGCAATCACTTCGGTCTTGCTTGCAGGCGGCGCTTCGGTTTTTATCTCCGGCTGAGCTTCTGCTGCCTGCTGCTCTGGTTGTTGTGAAGGTGGTGGTGCCGCGACTTCGGGCTGGTTGTCGGGAAAAGGCGGTGGCACCGGTGAGGAAGGGGTAATATCTTCTTCGGTATCCCCACCACCTTCCATATCTGCCTGGGCAAGAAGCTTTGCGTTATCATCGCGGCTGCTTTTCTTCTGCACGAGCACGATGTCCATGGTGCTGAAGCGAGACATGGGTGAGTCTTCTTTTGCAAAGGTGACACCAAGGACGAAAATGGCGTGGCAGATTAGCGCCATGCAAACCGTCATGCCAAGGCGGTCTGCAGGAGTGATCTGTGGTCGAGTAACGGCTTCGCTCAATTTAATTGTTCCGCAGCTGCAAAACTATATTGACGCCATTTCAGAAAGATAATTCAGTTTCCCTTACTCCATGCTGGTGTAAAATATTATTAATCACTTTCCGAAACTGCTCAGTAATTTCAATTGCCAAGTTTTACTTCGATGCAATCCATCAGCATGGAACCGATGTCAATATCATAAATTTTATCCAGCTCCCTGATACAGGTTGGGCTGGTGACATTAATCTCTGTCAGGTAATCACCAATTACATCCAGCCCAACAAAGATAAGCCCCTTTTCTTTTACAACAGGTGCTACCTGTTCACAGATCCACCTGTCCCGCTCACTCAGTTCAACACCGACACCCTGTCCGCCAGCTGCAAGGTTTCCGCGAAACTCGCCCGCCGGCGGTACGCGGGCAAGCGCATAGTCAACGGGCTGGCCATCGATAAGCAATATTCGCTTGTCACCCTTGTCGATGTCCGGAATAAAGCGCTGCGCCATGACAAAGTTTTTACCGTAGTCACTCAGGGACTCAATGATAACGTTCATATTAAGGTCGCCTGGCCTGACCTGGAAAATCGAACTGCCACCCATGCCGTCCAGCGGTTTAAACACACTGTCACCGTGTTTAGCAACGAACTCACGTAGCAGTGCCGGGTCGCGGCTTACCAGGGTAGGAACGATGCACTGGGGAAAGTGCGTTATGAACATTTTTTCGTTCGCATCACGCAGGCTGGCAGGGTTGTTAACCACCAGCGCACCCTGCTGCTGCGCCAGTTCCAGTATATAGGTGACATAGATGTACTCCATGTCAAACGGAGGGTCCTTGCGCATAAGCACCACGTCCAGTTCGCCAAGGGTACTGATCGTGCTATCTCCGAGACTGAACCAGCTTTCCAGGTCGTCCCGTACTTCAAGGCTGCGCCGGCGGCACATGGCGTTGCCGTCTTCAACGTATACATCTTCAAGCTCCATGTACTGTATGTCCCAGCCGCGCTTTTGTGCAGCAAGTAACATAGCCAGGGTACTGTCCTTCTTTACATTGATCCCTTCGACAGGATCCATAATCACGCCGAGTTTCATTTCTATGGCCAGGCAATCACGATTAAATTTGTTGAATCATAGTGTCGGCTGTTACTGTATGCCAGATAATTTTCAATAATTAAGTCCATTTTTCACAGGAAAATCCGTAAATTACAGGTGAATTCGAAAACCTTGAGAATTATAAGCCGCGAAAGTCCGCTGGCAATGTGGCAGGCCCGCCATGTGCAGGAAAAGCTGGCCGCGCTAAACCCCGGTTTGGCGATAGAAATAAAAGGCGTTACCACGGAGGCTGATAAACGGCTGGATATCAGTCTTGATGTTCTCGGCGGAAAAGGCGCCTTTGTAAAGGAGCTGGAGCACGCATTGCTGAATGGCGATGCGGACATTGCCGTTCACTCCATGAAGGATGTCAGCATTGAATTACCGCCGGGGCTGGAAATCGCCGTGCTTATGCAAAGGGAAGATCCCCGTGATGTGCTGGTCTCTGATAGCTACGGCGAACTGCAGGATCTGCCCGGTGGAGCCAGCGTGGGTACATCGAGCTTGCGTCGCAAGGCGCAGCTGCTGGCCCTGAGACCAGACCTGGATATTCGTGATATTCGCGGCAATGTGGGTACACGCCTCAGAAAAATGCGTGAAGAAAAGATGGATGCCCTGGTACTGGCTGCAGCCGGCCTCAAGCGCCTCGGCATGGAAAATGAAATCAGCTCTTTTTTTTCACCGGCGACATTGCTGCCTGCAGTAAGCCAGGGTGTGCTCGGCATCGAGATAAGACAGGATGACCAGGTAACCCGGGAATTGATAAGCCCGCTAAGTGATGAACCTGCACATCACTGCGTGCTCGCCGAGCGCGCGGTAAACCGTTGTCTCGGTGGAGACTGCCATGCGCCACTTGCAGCCTATGCCTCGATTGATGGTTCACGCATGCAGCTCAGTGCGCTTGTTGGCAGTCTTGACGGAAGTACCCTGCTACGGGCCCATGGTGAAGCTGACATGCAGGACGCGGAATCCCTCGGCACTGAGGTTGGTGAAAACCTGCTGTCCCAGGGTGCAGCTGCTATCCTTGAACGTGCTCGCCAGCAGTGAATTGTCACAGGCTGATGCTTGGTAAAACAATCGTCTTAACCAGGGAAGCAGGACTCTCAGCCGGGCTGGCCGCGCAAATTTCTGAACAGGGTGGCAAGGCAGTTAACATGCCAGGGCTGGAAATCCAGGCCCTGCAGCCCGGGCCTGTTTCAATCCCGGACTTTGACATGCTCATTTTTGTGAGCCGCAATGCAGTCAAGTTTGCCGTGCAGCTGATACCGGGCTTGCAGCAACAGGGTAGCCGGGCGACGATTCTTGCAATGGGCCTGGGCAGCAGGGATGAGCTCCTCGCCCGCGGCTTTGAATCCGTCAAGCATGCGCCGGGAGCGGGAGGTAGCGAGGCCCTGCTTGCCATGCCGGATTTGCAGCCGGAAAATGTAAAGGGCAGGAAGGTGGCAGTGCTGAGCGGGAAAGGCGGTCTTGACCTGCTCGACACCGAATTGCACAGGCGTGGTGCAATACTGCAGAAACTCGAAGTCTATCGTCGCCAAAAGCCGAGGCTCGACCCCGTCGCAATTTCAGAAATCTGGCAGGTAGAGAAGCCTGATGCTGTTGTAATATATAGTGGAGAGGCTTTGCAGAACCTGCTTGAACTCACCGCGACTGAAGATCGCGAAGTTTTCCTGCGCACGCCGATGGTGGTCATCAGCGAACGCCTTCGACAGGTAGCCGAAGAGAGCGGCTTCAAGGGAAAAATTTGCGTGGCTGAAAGCTACACTGATAAGGCTATACTCGATGCAATTGAAAAATTACTTGTAACAGGCACGGTATGAATGACGAAACGGAAATAGCTGAAGTAGAAGAAACACCGGAAGAGGATCAAAAGGAAGAGCGTTCCCCGGGCTCCGGGGCCGGGCTGTGGGTGGTTGCCCTGATTGCGCTGCTGTCTTTTGGCATGTCGGGTCACCTGTTTCATCGTCTCAACACAGCCGGAAAGGAAGAGAAAAAACTGGAAGTAAGAATGGCCGAGGCGGAGAGCGAATTAAGCCGCAGCACTTCTGCCCTTGCTGGTTTAAATGAGCATGACAGGGGGCTTGAAGAAAAACTGCAGGCGATGGAGTCCGCGCAGGCTGCCCTGGGAAACCGGCTTAATGATTTATTGCGCATGCAGAGCATGGGTAACAATGACTGGGCCCTGGCGGAAGTTGAACACCTGCTGATTATTGCTTCCCATCGGCTCAGGCTTGAGAAGGACGCACGGCTTGCCCTGGCTGCACTTGAAGCCGCTGATGATCGTCTCAGGGATATGAATGATCCGGAGTTGTTGAGCGTGCGCCAGCAGCTGGCCTCGGACATGAATACGCTGAAGGAGATCAGCCCGGTTGATATTTCCGGTCTCGCGCTTTTCCTGTCTGACGTGGTCGGCAGGGTTTCAGAGCTGCCCCTGGCGCCGGTGGTAATAAACGATGACCAGGAATTACCCGCAGAAAGCGAAGTTGATCCAGCGGCAAGCTCCTGGGACAGGCTGGTGGACTCCGTGTGGAAAGATATTCGCGGTCTCGTACAAATTTCCAGGACAGGTGAGGATGGCCCGGCAACCCTGGCGCCGGAGCAGCGTTATTTTCTTTACCAGAACCTGCGCCTGCAGCTGGAGTCAGCGCGCTATGCCGTGCTGCGCAGGGACAGCGCTAATCTTCACGTATCGGCTGACATTATCAGGGACTGGCTAAATCGATACTTTGATGTTTCTGACAGCGCTGTATCAAATATCATTGAATCGGTCTCCAGGATGTCCGACCTTGAGCTGGCCCCGGACCTGCCGGACATCAGTTCATCCCTTGAAACCCTGCGCGCTCACCAGCGTCTCCAGGACATGGCGCCGGGTGACGGCGAAAGCATGAATCCCTGAAGCCATGCGTTACCTTGTACTAATTGTTGTCGGACTGGCGCTGGCGATCCTGGCGGGCAACCTGCTGTCCTACGATAGCGGGCTGATGTTGTTTTCCTACGCTGGCTACAGCATACAGATGAGTCTCAGCGTTTTCGTGTTTTTATCACTGCTGGTCTTTGTTGCCGTTTATTTTCTTGTGCGCCTGCTGTGGGGACTCTGGCGATTACCACGGAATGTAAACCGCTGGTCGAGGCATCGTCGCCATCGTCGAGCAGAGAAACTTCTCAACAGGGGCGTGCTGGCAGAACTGGAAGGCGACTGGAAAGAGGCGGAGAACGCCTACAAGCGTAGCGCCACCTACAGCAGCAAGCCAATGGTCAACTACCTTGCCGCCGCAAGGGCCGCGCAACAGCAGGGTGCCATGGACAGGCGTGATACCTACCTTGGTCTTGCCCATGATGCCGAGAGCAGTCCCGGTCTTGCCCTGGGATTAACGCAGGCAAAGCTGCAGCTGGGGCAGGGTCAAACCGAGCAGGCCTATGCAACCCTGAACCAGCTGGTTGACGAGCAGGGTGACGATCGGCAGATAAATACGCTGCTGCTTGAAGTGGCCAGCGATCTTGGTGAATGGTCCCAGGCGCAGGAAATACTTTCCGATGCGAGGAAACGCAAGTCCATTTCCCGTGACAATCTCAGGCTCAGACAGCAGGCCATCTACGCGGGCCAGTTGCGCGAGGCCAGCGACCTGGCACAGCTCGATAGCTGCTGGGAGCAGGTGCCGGGCAAGTTACGCGAAGAGCTGTCCATTATCGAGGCCTACATTGAGGCCAGCATCAGGCTCGAGCGCACTGCCGACTGCGAGGGAATATTGCGAAAAGCCATCAAGAAGGAGTGGCATGATTCACTGGTGCGTCTTTACGGACTCGTAGAAGCCAACAAGCTAAACCGCCAGCTGCAGTTTGCAGAAAAGTTGATTGAAAGTCATAAGAACAGCGCCATCCTGCACCTGAGCCTTGGACGCCTGTGCAGTAAGCTGGGCCTGTGGGGGAAGGCGCGATCCTACCTGCAGGAATCTATAGCGCTGCAGGCGACAGCCGAATCCTGCCAGGCCATGGCTTTCCTGCTGGAAGAGCAGGGAGAAAAAGAGGAAGCGGCGATCTATTTTCGAAGGGGCCTCGGCCTGGCAACCGGGCTGGATAATGAACCTGCTGGCAGGGCATTGCTTGCGGCGCCGGACCCGGGGGCCAGCGCTGAAAACCCTGCCTAGCTCGGCATACTCCTCACGCTATTGAGCCACTTCACCAGTGGCTGCCACTGCTCGCGGTCATAGGTTGTTTTTGCCGGGGCAAATTCAAAAATACTCAGGCCCTTTTCAGAGGCCTTGATGTAATTCTGCGTTGCCCTGAGCATGGTGATAAACGGAAGCTTGTGCCCGCTCGGCAGCTTGATCTTGTCCAGGTAGTTTTCCAGCTTTGCCGCAGCAATGGTGTCTTCACGCACACGATTGGCCACGGTCGCGACCTTGATCTTCCTGTTAATAAGCTTGCGCAGGGAAAACAGTTCATCAACGAAATGCTCGGCAGCACGAATGTCCAGCGGCGATGGCATCATCGGCATTACAATGGTCTGGCTTATTTTTGCATAATTAGCCAGCTTCTTGCCGTGCAGTGCGGCGGGCGTATCAATGATGAGAACTTCTGTTCTCCTGGGAACGTCGATCTTGCCGGCCTTTACTGCCGCGCTTTTTATCTCGGCGGCGGACTCGGGGCGGATGGCCAGCCAGTCGGCACTGGATTGCTGCGGATCACAGTCCGCAATACTTACCCGTTTTCCCTCTGAGGCGAAATAACCAGCTATATTTGTGGCGATAGTGCTTTTTCCACAACCACCCTTGGGATTAAGTACAAGAATAGAGCGCATGCCAGGCTTCCCCGCTGTTGTCCTGGGCAAAGTATAACGCACTCAGGGCGCGAATCATAAACCCTGCATCCATGATGCGATGCACAAGAAAATGACCTGGCCGGTCCCAGCCTAGCTCGAGGAAAGATTCCAGACTTTTTCCCGCTCGTGCATCATCCTCTGGATTACCGGGTTGATAATCAGCTGCATGGCGAAAACATTTTTGCCTGCCGGCACCACGATGGTATCCGGTGCAGACATGACGGAGCCCTCGAGCATTTCCAGCAGGTAGCGAAAATCCACCTGCAGCTTCTTGCTGTTACGGATATGTATCACGGAAAGGCTCTGGTCGTTGGACGGGATTTGATCAAATGCAAAGGGATTCGAGGTGTCGACGGTTGGAACTCGCTGAAAGTTGATGTCGGTGCGGGAAAACTGTGGCGTGATGTAATGCACGTAGTCCGGCAGGCGGTCCAGGATCATCTTCGTGGCATCCTCCGCGGTGTAGCCACGCACTGCCTGGTCGCGGTGGATCTTTTGCATCCACTCAAGGTTGATAATGGGCACCACGCCAATAAGTAAATCAACATGCTGGGCAACGTTCACATTGTCATAAACAAGCCCGCCGTGAAGACCTTCATAAAACAGCAGGTCGGTTGGTTCAGGAAGATCCTGCCAGGGGGTCAGTGTGCCTGGCGGAGAGTTATGAATGACCGCCTCATCTTCATTGTGGACATAGTAGCGACGCTGTCCTTTGCCTGTTTCAGCGTAACCACTGAAAAGGCCTTCGAGTCGATCAAACAGGTTGCCATCGGGACCGAAGTGGGTAAGCGCCCTGCCTTCCTCCCTTGCTTTCTTTGAAGCGGTGTCCATTTCCTTGCGGTTGTAGCGATGAAAGCTGTCGCCTTCAATTATTGCCGGGTTTATACCTTCATCCCGAAAGATCATTTCAAATGCCTTTTTCACATGGGAAGTGCCGGAGCCGGAGGAACCGGTCACGGCCACTATGGGGTGTTTCATTGACATGTTTTTGAAAGATCCTTGAAAAGAGATATTCTCGCCATTTTATCGTGCTGGTATCAGGGCGCAAAGGGAATCAGTGTTTTGCGGAAGACTTTTCATCGGCGCTGCCAATTCGCTGCTACACCGCAAAAGGCATATTATGTAAGCTAGGTGTCGCGAATGACTCGAATTATACCTGCCGGCAAGAACAGGCATTGTTGATGTTAATCCTTGCCGGCGCACATTACCTACTGGCTGGAATTGAATAGTTGAATAAGGACGATAAATCGGATCTTGGTCTGTACCTGCGACTGCTGGGCTACGTGAAGCCTTACTGGCGCGTGTTCGGTGCCTCGCTGCTGGCGATGGTTCTGCTGGCAATTACCAACCCGGCCACCGCCGCGCTTTTCAAATACATGATCGCCGGGGTATTTCTTACCCAGGATGCGTCCGTGGTGATGAACATTATTATCGCCCTGGTCATCCTGTCTGCAGCGGCGGCTGTGTCCAATTATACCAGCGGATTCTGCCTGCACTGGGTAGCCAACAAGGTCATCATGGACCTGCGTGCAGCATTGTTCCAAAAGCTGCTTCGGTTTGACAGCAAGTTCTATGATCAGCAGAACGCCGGCAGCCTGGTCTCCCGTTTTACCTATGATGTTACCCAGCTAAAGGAAGCCTCGACAAATGTGCTCAATGTGCTGGTAAGGGATTCGCTAACTATACTTGGCCTGCTGGCGTGGATGCTTTTCATTGACTGGCAGTTGACCGCGATCACCCTGCTTACAGCCCCGGCCATAGCAGGTTTCCTGGTTTATATTCGGCGCCGACTCAGGCGTATGAGTACCAGCGTGCAGGACACCATGGGCGAGATTAACAACATACTCGCCGAGATAATCAGCGCCGAGAGAATTGTGAAGCTCTTCGGTGGACAGGAATATGAGAAAGCCCGCTTTCACCAGGCCATCAATAGCAATCGTCGTTTTAACATGAAGTTCAGCGGCGCCGCGGTGGCGAGCAGCCCTGTTGTGCAATTTATCACCGCCCTGGCACTGGCGGCCATCGTCTATGTTTCCTCGAAAAAAGCAGTTGCCGGCCAGCTTGGCGTGGATGACTTTGTTTCCTTCTTTACCGCGATACTGATGATACTTGGTCCACTAAAAAGACTGGTTCGCATCAATGAACATATTCAGCGCGGCATGGCTGCCTGCGAGAGCGTCTTTGCCCTGCTTGATGGCGAAGAGGAAAATGATGGGGGTGATTTAAAGGTTGAGCGTCTCAAGGGTGAAATCGAAATACGCAACCTGGGTTTTCGTTATGACGAGGACTCGGGCCCTGCCCTTGAAAATTTCAGCATGGCGATCAAACCCGGTGAAACAGTGGCGCTGGTCGGTGTATCCGGAAGTGGCAAGTCGACCCTGGCCAACCTGCTGCCGCGCTTTTACCAGGTGAACGAGGGCGAGATTTTTCTCGATGGGGTTGATATCAGGCAATACTCCCTGGCAAGCCTGCGAGAAAACATGGCCATGGTTAGCCAGGACGTGGTGCTGTTTAACAAGTCCGTGGCTGAAAATATTGCCTACGCCTGTGAATCACCTGCGCCAGGAGATATCGAGGACGCCGCGCGCAGGGCCCACGCCATGGAGTTTATCAATAAACTCGCAAACGGCATGGATACATCCATTGGTGACCATGGTTCACGTCTTTCCGGTGGTCAGCGACAAAGGATCGCCCTGGCCCGCGCCTTGATGAAGGATGCGCCGATACTGATCCTTGACGAGGCTACCTCGGCGCTTGACTCAGAGTCAGAGAGGGAAATTCAGCAGGCACTTGAAGAATTGCGCGGCTCGCGTACCTGCCTGATCATTGCGCACCGGCTATCCACCATTGAAAAAGCGGATCGCATTTTTGTGCTGTCGGAAGGGCGTGTCGTTGAAACGGGGACACATGATGAGTTGCTGGCCCTTGATGGTGTCTACCGCCGGCTTCAATCAGGTGACCTTGCCGAAAGCGGCTGAGCAGGGTTCCTTCGAAACTAGTCCACCCTGAGAATTTTCATGTTGTTGGTGCCGCCACGGGTGCCCTGCAGGTCACCCTTGGTGATAATGACAACATCACCTGCCTCCACGGCATCCAGTTGCTTGAGATCCTCGATAATTTCACGGTTTGCTTCCAGCGGATCCGTAGAAGTGATGTCGAAACTCACCGGGTAAACACCTCGGTAGAGCTTTACCTTTCGCGCGGTGGAGGTATGACGTGTAAAGGCAAACACCGGTATGCCGGAAGAAATGCGTGACATCCACAGGCAGGTAGATCCTGTTTCAGTAAGGGCGGCGATGGCTCGTGCGCCGATATGGTTGGCGGCATACATTGTCGACATGGCAATGGCTTCATCAATAAGCTCAATGCGCTGGTTAAGACGATGGTCGCTTACACGGGTTTCCCTTTGCTTCTCGGTCTCTTCGCAGATTCGGGACATGGCCCTTACCACGGTCTGCGGATGCAGGCCGATACTTGTCTCGCCCGACAACATCACCGCGTCGGTACCATCCAGCACGGCATTGGCAACATCAAACACTTCTGCACGATAGGGTGTTTGCTGGCTGATCATGGACTCCATCATCTGCGTGGCCGTAATAACAGCACGGTCCATATCCCGCGCCAGCTTGATCAGTCTCTTTTGCACGGGTGGTAGTGCCGCGTCCCCGATTTCGACACCAAGGTCACCCCTGGCGATCATCACCGCATCAGAGACCTCGATGATGGCCTCGGCATTTTCCAGCGATTCGGATCGCTCAAACTTGGCGATAACGCCGGCACTGCTGTCGCGCGCATCGAGTAACTCGCGTGCCTGCCTGATGTCATCGGCATTGCGTGCAAAGGAAATCGCGATGTAATCTGCGCCGATACTTGCGGCGTGCGTGAGATCTTCGAGATCCTTCTCGGTGAGCGCGGAGGCAGAAAGACCGCCACCCTGCAGGTTGATACCCTTGCTGTCAGAGAGTTCGCCGCCGATGATTACCTTGCAACTGACGCGCCCGGCTTCGACTCCTGTTACCTGCAGCTCCAGTTTTCCATCGTCGAGCAGCAGGATGTCATCCTGCTTTACATCGTCGGCAAGCTGCTTGTAGGTGACGCCAACCTGTTGTTCATCACCGTCATCACGGCCGAGATTGACATCGATAGCAAAACTATCGTCCTTGCCCAGGCTGATTTTTCCGGTCCTGAATTTTTCTATTCGTATCTTCGGCCCTTGAAGGTCACAGATTATGCCTACCTCTGAGGATAGCTCTTCCGCCACCCGGCGAATTTCCGAAACACGTCTTTCATGGTCGGCGTGGCGCTGGTGAGAATAGTTAATGCGAAAGAGGTCAACGCCGGCATCGATCATTTCACTGATGACACCGGGTCGATCAGTAGAGGGTCCGACCGTGGCGATTATCTTGGTACGACGCATTTTAGCAGGAGGATTTTTCCAGTATTGCGATTGCCGGCAGGCTCTTGCCCTCGAGGAACTCAAGGAATGCACCACCGCCGGTTGAGATATAGGAAATGTCCTCGCTTACACCGTATTTTGATATCGCAGCCAGGGTGTCTCCACCGCCTGCGACTGAAAACGCCGGGCTTGCCGCAATGGCTTTTGACAGCTCCTCGGTGCCATGACCAAACTGGTCAAACTCGAACACGCCAAGGGGTCCGTTCCATACAATGGTCTTTGCCTGTTGCAGGATCTCGGCATAGTTCTCAGCGGTCTGCGGCCCGACATCCATGATCAGGTCATCGTCTTCAATTTCATCGAGGCTTTTCACCGTCGCCTTTGCATTCCTGTCGAATTCCTTGCCACAAACTACATCCACGGGAAGAGGTATTTCCCGGCCTTCTTCGCTTGCTCGCTGCTGAAGGTTACGCGCTTCATCAAGCAGGTCTTCTTCGTAGAGCGAGTTACCGATATTGACACCGCTCGCTTTCAAAAACGTGTTGGCGATACCACCACCGATAATAAGCTGATCAATTTTGCCGAGCAGTGACTTCAATACCGTTAACTTGGTGGATACCTTTGAGCCACCTACGATGGCAACCATGGGGCTTTCCGGTTTTTCAAAAGCCTTACCGAGGGCATCTATTTCCGCCTTTAATAGTGGACCGGCACAGGAAAGCGGGGCAAATCGCGCAACGCCGTGGGTGGATGCCTGGGCACGATGGGCGGTGGCAAAGGCATCATTGACAAAGACATCGCACAGGGAAGCCAGCTTTCTCGCGAGTCCTTCGTCATCGCTTTTTTCACCGCGGTTGAAGCGCACGTTTTCCAGCATCACGATATCACCGCCGGCGACATTTACACCGTTTTCCCATTCCCTTATTAATGGCACATCCATGTTAAGCAGTGATGACAGTTTCTGTGTCACCGGCAACAGGGAAGCGGACTCGTCGTACTCGCCCTCGCTTGGGCGGCCAAGGTGTGACATCAGGATAATCGCCGCGCCGGCGTCCCGTGCCTTTGCCAGGGTTGGAAGGCATGCCCTGATGCGCGTGTCGTCGGTCACTTCCCCGTTATCTATGGGGACGTTGAAATCGACACGAATCAGTACTTTCTTTCCGGATAATTCAACATCATCCAGGCCAGCAACAGCAGCCATGGCGAATCAGGACGCGTTCATCAATGCAATGGTGGTGTCCAGCATTCGATTTGAAAAACCCCACTCATTGTCATACCAGGAAACTACCTTCACAAGCTTGCCCTCTATCACCTTTGTCAGTGAAGCATCATAGGTTGAGGAGGCGGGATCGTGGTTAAAATCAATTGATACCAGCGGCGCGTCATTGTAGGCCAGTACACCCTTGAGCTCGCCCTCAGCGGCAGCTTTCATCAATTCGTTGATCTCGTCGTGGCTGGTATCCCTTGCTGCAACAAAACTCAGGTCGACCATGGAGACGTTGATTGTCGGCACACGCACGGCATAACCGTCTACCTTGCCCTTGAGCTCCGGAAGTACGAGGCCGACAGCAGCGGCCGCACCGGTTTTTGTCGGTATCATCGACATGGTTGCTGAACGGGCCCGTCGCAGGTCACTGTGATATACATCGGTAAGTACCTGGTCATTTGTATATGCGTGCACGGTGGTCATGGTGCCACTTATCACGCCGATGTTTTCATGCAGCACTTTCACCAGCGGTGCCAGGCAGTTGGTAGTACACGAGGCATTGGAGATAACCGTATCACTTGCCTTGAGGACGTCGTGGTTAACACCATAAACAACGGTGGCATCCACGTCGTTACCACCGGGAGCGGAGATAACGACTTTTTTTGCACCGCCCTGCAGGTGAGCACTGGCCTTTTCCTTGCTGGCAAAAAAGCCGGTGGACTCGTGAACAACGTCCACGCCGAGTTCGCCCCATGGAAGGTCCGCCGGGTTGCGTTCGGATAATACGCGGATCTTGTCACCGTTGACGATCATGTGATCTCCCTCTACCGAGATCGAGCCGGGAAATTTTCCATGGGCAGTGTCGTACTGGGTCAGGTGAGCATTGGTTTCGGCATCGCCAAGGTCATTGATAGCCACGATTTGTATTTCATCAGTGCGGCCGGATTCGTACACCGCCCTGAGAATATTTCGACCAATTCTTCCGTAGCCATTTATACCTACTTTTATCGTCATGATTGTTGCTCCACAGGTAGTTCAATAATGAGTGTTAAATAAATTAAGAAATAAGTTGTTCAGCCATGCTGCTGAGGTTGTCCGCGTTGATGCCAAAATGTTCATACACCTTTGGCCCGGGGGCGGACTCACCAAAGGTGGGAACACCCAGCACAGTGCCGTCCAGTCCTACGTACTTGCGCCAATAGTCAGGGCTGCCTGCTTCTATGGCGATCCTTTTCCTGCACGACGGTGGCAATACGCTGTCGCGGTATTCCTCGTCCTGGGCATCAAATACATCGGTACTTGGCATCGACACCACGCGCACCTCGTGCCCCTTGCCCTGCAGCTGCTCGGCCGCATCAAGCGCGAGGCTGACTTCAGAACCTGTAGCAATGATTATGGCGTCGGGCTCAGTACCGCCATCGCGCAGCACGTATGCGCCACGACTGATCTGCGCAAGCTGTTCCTCGTTTCGCTCGATGTGCGGAATACCCTGCCTTGAGAGCAGGAGAGAAGTGGGCTTGTCGCGATTCTCAATGGCGGCACGCCAGGCAACCGCGGTTTCCACCGCGTCACAGGGCCGCCATACGCTCATGTTCGGAATCAGTCGCAGGCTTGCTGCCTGTTCCACGGCCTGGTGGGTCGGCCCGTCTTCACCAAGGCCTATGGAGTCGTGGCTGAACACACCGATGTTTTGCTGCTTCATTAACGCCGCCATGCGCAGTGCATTGCGCGCGTAGTCAGTAAAGATAAGGAAAGTACCACCGTAGGGTATAAAGCCACCGTGCAGGGCCATACCATTGTTCACGGCCACCATGGCAAATTCGCGCACCCCGTAGGAAAGGTAGTTACCGTCTTCCTTGCCCTCGTTAAGCCAGTTTGAATCGGACCAGGCGGTCAGGTTTGAACCACTCAGGTCGGCAGAGCCGCCAAACAGCTCCGGCAGGATCGGTCCATAGGCATTCAGGGCATTTTGCGAGGCCTTTCTCGAGGCAATTTTTTCAGCAGCAGCGTCGCAGTCCCTCA
>CAZXDV010000018.1:0-23003 GCA_964639535.1 uncultured Enterobacteriaceae bacterium
GCCTCCAGTTCTTCTTCCTCGGGTTCTGTTTTCCTGACGTTGACCTTTGAGTTACCTAGCAGGAAATCCAGGCCCTTGTCACCGCAGCTAGCGACAATGAATATGTTTTCGTCAGTCGTCTCAAGATTGTTCTCCTTAAGTACCTTTGTCGCTGCAGGAATTCCATCTTCCGGTAAATCCAGCGGGTCGCCTTCGTAGCGGGGTTTCTTGCGCTGTTTCTCGGCTTTCTTGATAACCTCGGGGTCGGCAGGAACCGGTGTGCGACCGAAATAGCCAAGCACCATGTCACCGTAGTCAGGGGTGATACGTTTCCATCGACCCATTGCGACATTGGCGTATGCCTGTTGGAAATAAAATTGTGATACGGGTGTTACCGATGTTCCAAAACCACCTTTTCTTACCACTTCCGGCATTTCCTTTAATACCTTTGGAAACAGGTGCAGGGTATTTATGTCGCGCATCATCATCGTGTTTGCTGTCAGGGCACCGCCTGGCATGGGAGCAATGGCGACCAGCGGAGTGACCTGTTTTGCTTCAGGAGGCACATAGTAATCTTTCATGCAATCTTCAAGTACTTCCGCGGCAACGATAACTTTTTCATAATCAATATCGAGCTTGAAGTCAGTGCCTTTCAAGGCATGCCACATGCTGATCATGTCCGCCTGCGAGGTGCCTCCGGAGACGGGGCTCTTGGCCAGGTCAATTCCATCCGCACCGGCTTCGATGGCCGCAAGGTAGGAGGGAATACCACAGCCCACGGTGTCATGGGTGTGAAGGCGAATATGGGTTCCCTCGGGAAGCAATTTTCGAGCACCCTTGATGGTGTCGTAAATTTTTCTTGGATTTGAACTGCCGGTTGCATCCTTGAAACAAAAGGAATCAAAAGGCACGTCCATATCGAGGATCATCCTGATACGTTCATGGTAAAACTCCGGCGTGTGAGCACCTTCACAACCGGGTGGCAAATCCATTATCGCGACCACCACCTCGTGATTTAGACCATGATGCTTGATTCGCTCAGCACTATACTGCAGGTTACGTATGTCATTCAGCGCATCAAAATTACGTATTGTGGTTATGCCATGTTTTTTAAATAACTTCGCATGAAGGTCGATGATGTCCCGCGGTTGCTGGTTGAGTGCAACAACGTTAATACCTCTTGCCAGCGTTTGAAGATTGGCATCGGGTCCGGTGGTTTCACGAAACGCATCCATCATGTCAAAGGCACTTTCATTACAGTAAAAAAACAGGCTCTGGAAACGCGCGCCACCGCCTGCCTCGAAATGGGTAATCCCTGCTTCCACGCTGGCCTCCAGGGCGGGGAGGAAATCCTTTGTCAGGACGCGAGCTCCGTAGACCGACTGAAAGCCGTCACGGAACGACGTATCCATCACCTTAATTTCTTTGACCAAATCAATTTCTCCTTTAGCGGATAATTCTCTTCGTATTTCGCATTGCTGCTAGCAGGGACGAGGCCTTCGGATTGTGCTTTACCGTGCTTCCGTTATCATGGCCCCGATTCCTGCCCAAATGCCGGGGATTAAACTCTATAAATCAAGAGTCATGACTTTTTGAAAGTTATTATTCGTAATACCGTGACCAGGGAAAGAATTGTAATACGGATATTGGCACCATTACCACACGCGCGGTCGTTATTCGGCCTGGTGAAACAAGCTTGTTTGGCAGGGTGAAACGCATTCAACCATGAGCACTTTCAACACATTCTGGTCCCAGGTAGTCAGCCTTGTCTGGGGCATGCCACTGGTGATCCTGCTGACGGGTGCGGGCCTGTATTTCACTATCGTCACGCGTTTTCTGCCATTTAGAAGTTTTTTCCATGCCCTGCAGATCATTAGCGGAAAGTATGACAGGACGGATGATCCCGGCGAAATATCACATTTCCAGGCCCTGAGTTCAGCGCTCTCAGCAACGGTTGGGATGGGAAATATTGCCGGCGTTGCTGTCGCTGTGGCAGTGGGTGGCCCCGGGGCAGTTTTCTGGATGTGGATTTCAGGTCTCGTGGGAATGACGACAAAGTTCTTCACCTGCTCGTTAGCCTGCATGTATCGAAAGAACGATGAGGATGGCATAGCCCAGGGCGGGCCCATGTACTTCATAGAAGTAGGGCTTGGACAACGCTACAGGTTCCTCGCAGTGTTTTTTTCCGTCTGTGGCATGGTAGGGACTCTCAGCCTGTTCCAGTCCAACCAGCTTGCCAACCTGCTGCGACAGGAATGGGGTATACCACCTTTATTCACAGGTAGCGTGGCGATGATCCTGGTAGCTGCTGTTGTACTGGGAGGAATTACACGAATCGGGAAAGCGACATCACGTATCGTCCCAGCCATGTGCCTGCTGTATTTTTTTTCCTGCTGCTGGATTGTCCTGCTCAACATTGAGCTGGTACCCGAGTTATTGATGAGCATCGTGACCAATGGCCTGGGCCTTGAAGCGCTGGCGGGCGGTGCCGCGGGCCTTGCCTTGCGCGAAGTCATGGTCACCGGCATTCAGCGAGCCGCGTTTTCCAATGAAGCCGGAATAGGGACAGCCCCCATGGCCCATGGCGCGGCAAAAACCAGCGAGCCCGTGCGAGAAGGGTTGGTCGCAATGATAGGCCCCTTTATCGACACTCACGTGATATGTACCCTCACGGCACTTGTAATACTTATTACTGGTGTAACAAGCGAGTCCGGTGGAATTACCATGACCGCGGCAGCCTTTGAAACGGCAATTCCGGTTTATGGAAAGATCATACTCAGCGTGGTGGTCGTAATGTTCGCCGTCTCCTCGATGATTTCCCTGTCTTACTATGGACTGAAGTGTGCGCGCTACCTGTTTGGTAAAAAGCGTGGCTGGAACTACATTTATGTTTACCTTCTATCAATATTGCTGGCAGCGGTATGGAGCCAGGGTGTTGTGCTGGACATTGTTGATTCTGCCTATGGCCTCATGGCCATCCCGACCGTGATATCGACGCTTATCCTTTCCCCGAAGGTGGTGAGGGCGCTAAAGGATTACCTGCAACGAATGAAGCTGGCCGATCAGGAGTCTCAATAAGGTGCTCCTGCTATGCTGCATTGCCCCCAAGCAGGCTGAAAATAAATACGCTAAGGATTGCGATGGGCGCGATGAATTTAACCACGATGCGCACTGCCTTGAACATCACGTGGTCTACAGCCAGCTCTAGTTCGCGGGCGAATGAATCCTGGGAAATAATCCAGCCGGTGAACAGGGCCAGGATCAAGCCTCCAACAGGAATAAATACGTTGGCCACAAAAAAATCCATCAGGTCGAATATGGTTTTCCCCTCGAGCAGGGCAAGCTGGGTGAAGGGTTTAAATTCCGCGAGAACGTTGAAGGATAACAGCGAGGGCAATCCGCAAAGCCAGATAATCATGCCCATACCCATGGCCAGTTGGGCCCGCGAGAACCGTTGTTTTTCCTCGAGGTAGGAAACTACGGGCTCAAGCATACTGAGTGCAGATGTTAGAGCAGCAACGGTCATCAATACAAAAAACAGGATCCCGAACAGGATTCCCGCCGGCATTTGGCCAAAGGCCACTGGCAGGGTAATAAAAACCAGCCCCGGTCCCTCTCCAGCGGTAAGACCGTAGGAGAAAACAAGTGGAAAAATAATTAAACCCATCATGAGGGCTACGCCAGTGTCTGCCAGTACAATTACTGCAGAAACCCGTGGAATAGAGATGTGCCCGGGCATGTATGCGCCGTAGGTAATAAGTGCACCGGCGGCGACATTGACTGAAAAAAATGCCTGCCCGACAGCCATGATCAGCGTTTCACCGGTAACCTGCGAAAAATCCGGGGTGAAGAGAAACCTTGTAGCACCGATAAAGTCGGCCGTGACTGCAGAATAAACAAGCAACACCAGCAGGAGAAAAAAGAGTCCCGGCATCAAGAAGCTTATCGCTTTTTCAAGCCCCTTTCGCACACCCTGTGAGACTATCGCAACCGTAATGGCGATGAATAGCGTATGCCAGAAAACCAGGCGAAGCGGATTCGATACAAGTGATGAAAAGTTACTGGCGGAATCAGCGGGACTTATCTTGTGGAGTTTGCCGAGCAGACCGGAGACGGCGTAATCCATGGTCCACCCTGCGACGATACTGTAGTACATCAGCCCGATGGTAGGGGCAATGATGGCCAACCAGCCAAAGCTTTGCCAGAAGGGCCCGGCATTCTCCTCTTTTGATACCTTCCTGACCGTAGCCACCGGGCTTTCACCACCGCGTCGGCCCAGTGCGATTTCAGCCATCACCAGGGGCAGGACGATAATTACAATACATGCGCAATAGATCAGGACAAACGCACCACCGCCGTTGACTCCCGTGATGTAGGGAAACCGCCAGATGTTGCCAAGCCCGATTGCGCTTCCAATCGCTGCCAGCAGGAAGGCACGGCGCGACGACCACTTTTCATGTACAAATTGCTCTGACATATGTCCCGTGCTCGTTTTAAATCGCGATGCGTCGGTTGAAATATTTTAATACTACCATGTCGCTGTCTTAGCGAATAATATAAGCTCTGAAAACGAGCCGCGAAGCAGCGACCAGGACAAGCACGAGGTCTATGACGTGATACTTGAACTTGAAGAATACAATGAGCCGGGCAGGGGATACGTGGTCATGCCGAACCAGGCGATGCCCTGGCGGCAGTTGCTGCGTTGGTACCTGCTGATCTCAATGATTTCACTGGGTGTCGGCGTGTATTTTTTCTCCAGGGGTATGACCCTGGTTTTGCCATTTTCGGGCCTGGAGGTATTGGCACTGGGATTTGCTCTTTACGTCAGTGCCTGGAAAAGCAATGAAAGACAGGTGATAAGGATAGGTAACGACAAGGTCGAGATTGAGACAGGATTCCTGGCACCCCAGAGAAGTCAAAACTTTCAAAGAGGCTGGACCCAGGTCATCCTGCAACCCCCGCCGCACCCCTGGTACCCGAGTCGCCTGGTAATCGGCTCCCATGGTTCCCACGTTGAAATTGGCGCCTTCCTCAATGAACAGGAAAGACAGGGCCTTGCGATCGAACTTAAACGAGCGCTGTCTCAGCAGGAATACCCTGGCTCGGCAACTATTTCGCCCTGATAGATGGAGAAGAAAATTGCCTGGATATCATATGCCTTACCCGGCCTTGCTGTACCTTTGCGTGTTGCTGATGTGGCCATTTAGTTCAAGCTCTGCTGACTCCCTTGTAGAAGGTGATATGGCGCCTGCGTTCGATCTCGTCGATCAATATATGAAGCAGCATAAATTGAGTGATTACCAGGGCAAGTGGGTAGTCCTCTACTTTTACCCAAAAGATGATACACCCGGGTGTACAACGGAGGCTTGCAACTTTCGAGACGACATTTACAAGATTCGGGAATTAAATGCCGAGGTACTGGGAGTCAGTCTTGATAGTGCCGAGAGCCACGCAAAGTTTGCAGAAAAGCATGGATTGCCTTTTCCCCTGCTTTCTGATGCCAGCGCTGATGTCGCGCGGGGATATGGGTGTTACTCCTCAATTGGTCCTTTAAAGTTTGCCAAGCGACAAACCTTCATTATTGGCCCGGATGGCAAGCTGGCCAGGATTTATCGCAAGGTAACGCCTGCCAGGCATTCTGAAGAGGTCATACAGGAACTGCAGCGGCTACAGGCTGATAGTTGATTCGGCCTCGAGCCTTTTTTTCTTGTATAGCCATTTCACCGGTAGCCCACGGTCCCTGATATAATGGGCGACGACCATGCTATGGGCACTAAAGAAATCGTTTAGCACAAGTTCCTGCACTTTTCCGTCAACTCTCTCAAATTTCCAGGTTACATAGTCATCGCCAATCAGGTTACTCACCAGGTAGTCATGCTTGTCACGTCTAAGTTCTTGCAAGTTATCCAGGGAGACTACCGTTTTTGAAGGCATGAACCAGCGACCCGTATCAATCGTAATTTGCTCACGGCTCACACGGATATACTCATCTCCCAGCGACGGCATCATGAGCAGCGGTAATATGAGGGATGACACAAGCAGGCCGAGGGATACTTTTCGAACGAATCCACGCCGGGCAATCAGCATGGACATAATGCTGAACGCGGCAACAAAGCAGAAGACCATGCCCCAGGCCAGCATTCTTTCGCGGCTGCTACTGATTAGCATTGAGCCGTCGACGCCCACACTTATCGTAGCGGCATAAAACTTGTGCAGTAACAAATCGTTCACTGTTATATCCAGGTGAGTACGTTCAAAATAAGCATAGCTTGAAAAAAAAGCCCTGTTAATTCATCTTTTGGTGAATTTTTGACCGCAGGCCTGTCTACTTTAATAACAGGGAAAAACGTGGATTTATCGTGATTGAGAAACATTACAGGACTTTATGCGTGCTCCTGCTTTTCGTACTAATGGTCATGGGGGCTGCGATCCTGCAGTACTCCAGCCGCAACGAGAGACTGGAGCAGCGAAATCAAGAAATGCAACTGCAATACCGCGATGCCATTTCCAGGATAGACAGGTTGCAGCAGGACCTGCTTGTTTTAAAGCAGGAGGCGGTCCATGAAATGGACAATTATGTGCCGCCAGCCATGCCGACGCCGACAATTACTCCCACTCCAGCCCCTGCAGCCGAGGACGATGAAGTAAGTGCCAATATACCTGCCGCTCCTGTAGCAGGTGACCTGGGAGAACTGGATATAGCTCCCGAAGAACAAAACATTTTCAAAAGCGCCAACGAGAAACTGACAAAGCTGGATTACCAGGGTGCTATCGAAGAGTTTTCTGGTGTTAAAAAGGATTCGCGCGAGTATGTGACAGCCAGGCTTAGTATTGCGCAGAGTTATTTTTATGCACATGATTATCGACGCGCCATTGACGAGTTTGAGTTTGTACTTGAACTGCGTCCGGATCTTGTTGCGGCAGCAATCGGGTTGGCTAACTCACATTCAAGGCTGGGAGATCACGCAGCACAGGTGGCAGCGCTCGACCGGGCTATTGCCACTGAGCCCGGTAACTGGCTCCATTATAATGGACGAGCAACTGCCAGGCTTGCCATGGGTGAATATGACCTTGCCCGGAAAGACTATGAGAGAGCCGCAAACCTTGCCGGGCAAAACAAGACCCTGCAAGCAAATGCACTTGAAAATATCGGTATCATTTATCTCAACCGTGAGCAGTGGCAGGAAGCCTTTGAGCACGCTGATGATGTCAATAAAATTGAATCTTCGCTGGGGTGGAACTGGTTATTCAGGGGTATCGCGGCCGCGCAGATGGAGCACAATATTGATGCCTATGTTTCTTATGACCAGTGGTTCAAGTACAGGAAGGCGACGGATCCCTACCTGTTAAAACAGTTGCTGCCCGAAGCGCTGCATAAATACGTCGATGTGAGCGTGGCGGGTCTACCAGGGTTAATTGACCCCCCGCTGTTGGCAGGGAATGCCTGCGTGAATGATTACCAGTGCAGGAGTCAGCAGTGCAGGCCCGGCGCACCCGACAATAAGAGTAACTATTGCGTAGCTGAAGAACTGGATTGCGCAGCAGAGAACAGCGCCGGCTTCCTCGCTGGAGAACTCCTCGAGGTCGATGGTGCCAGCGTGCGTTGCTACGTGCCGTTAAAGGCCAATCCGCGCTGGACAAGGGATAACCGGGGCTAAAGTCATGTGGCGAAGTGGGCCGTCTTTACCTATACTTTTCAGCAGTAATCTTCTTTTCGTGGCTTCGTGAGGTACTGCGTATGCGCTATTCAATCATAGAGAGTTTGTTCATCATCACCTTGTTACTTACTGGTAACGTGGTATCAGCCCAATCTGTCACTATCCTCGGCCAGAGTGAAGATGCCCGTGAATGTTACTTTTCAGCGCAAATTGCCATCCAGATGCAGAGTGCTTCGCGTTCCGATCTTGAAAACTGCAACCGCGCTTTACAGACGCAGAACCTGGGTTTGAGGGATAAGGCTGCAACCTACATAAACAGGGGAGTTATTAACGTCGCCCTGGAAAATTACCAGGAGGCCATTGATGATTACGCCACCGCTGAAAACCTTCACCCGGAGTTTGGTGCAATACACGTAAACCGGGGTAACCTGTTTTTTCTCAGCGAGGTTTATGACGGCGCAATAAAGGAATATAACAAGGCTCTTGAAATGGGGCTTACCCAGCAGTCCGTGGCCTATTTGAATCGTGGAATGGCCTACGAAAAGCTGGGCCGCCTGCAGGAAGCTAAAACTGACTATTTGCAGGCGATTGAGCTGGCACCGGATTGGAAGCAGGCACAGAATAAACTGGAGCGAGTCAACAAAAAGCTGAACTAAACTGTTTTAAAGCCATCCATTAAATCAGGTAAACCTGCTGAAGTCTCTTTCTGGTAACATCCTCCCTTTTTGATAATGCTGGCGAAGCAAACTTGTCGGCAATTGCCTTCTTTCACCGGTATACCCCGAATAACTGAACGCCATGAATCCACTCGTGCAAAAAAGAATAACTGCTGCCGTGCTGGCATTTTTCTGCTACCTGTCGAGTTGTTTCGCTGCGGACGTATCTTTCCCGGATCGCCTTGTTTTACTTGGATTGCTTGAGAATCGACAGTTAAGTGAACTCAGGGAATTAATTAATGGGTACCAGGAGGCATATGAATCAGGTAGTGACAGTGAAAGCAAAATTGTTTTCGTGCTCGAGACCCTGGCAAACTCCGAGCCAACATATGTCGATATCATTAATGACTGGGTTACAAGCTCGCCGGGGGATTATATTCCACACCTTGTCAGGGCGTGGTCATATTATGATTTAGCGTGGTCCTGGCGGGGACACCGTCTAAGGGAAGATACATCCAGCGATAGACTGGAAAAAATGCAGGCCTACCTCAGTCTTGCAGCAGATGACCTGAGCAAGGCGATCGAATTGAAGCCGCGCTTACCCGCGGCTGACGCACTGGCGATTAAACTCCTCATGCTCCTTGATGGAAGACAATACATGCGCAGCACGCTGGAGGAGTCACTTCAACTAAACCCGGATAGCGTGCAGGTGCGTTCAAGCTACTTGTGGACCCTCAAGCCCGAGTGGGGAGGAAAGGCTGAGACCCTCGTGGCTTATGTGAATGAAGTGAAAAAGGCTGCCGAGACGTATCCGCAGCTGCAGCCATTGCTGGGTTATTCAGATTATATTTTTGCGGCTGCACTTGCTCGAAAAAAGGAATATGAACAGGCCGCAGAGCATTTTGATTTTGCCGTTCAGCATGGCGCTGACCATCTTGTTTACCGGGACCGTGGTATTAATTATTACCGCCTGGGGAAATATGACCTGGCCCTGGTAAATCTTGATGAATCCCTGAGGCTGTGGCCGCAGGCCAGTGAAACCCTGAGATGGCGAAGCTTCACATACCAGCAACTGGGCAGAAAAGATGAGGCCCTGGCAGACCTTGATCTCGCGGTCAGGCTAACTCCAATGAACCGCTACGTTTTGCTTGCGTATGCCAGGTTGTCGAGAAAAATGAGGCGTTATGAACAGGTACTTGGTAACTATGAAAGAGCGCTTTATTACAATTCAGATGATGCGGCAATCTGGTTTGAGAAAGGCATGCATAATTCACATGAATTGCTAAATTTTCGTGCCGCCGAGCTCGAGTTCAAAAAGGCCACTGAACTGGCACCGGGTGAAGCGGATTACTGGTACGAGTATGCCGCGGTCCTTCACTATAACGTGGACTGCAAAATATTGACGCCACTCGCAAAGTATCTTGAATTATGTCGTTCCGGCTCAGCCTGCAGGCCGGCAGAATTGAAATGGGTGGAGGATGCAAGCAATTGGCTGGAGGAATCAGGCCGGTGCTCAGCTGGATACCAGTAAACTAACTGTCTTCGTATCTTTTTACTTTTTCTTCCATTTGCAGTAGCAAGCCATCCATGCCATTAGTCTTGATAATGTTCCTGTACTCGGTTCGGTAACGAGTCACCAGGCTCAGGGACTCTATGAGAAAGTCATAGGCCATCCACTTTTCATCAACGAGCTCCATTCGGTAGGTGATAGGGATCTGGATTTCATTGGAAATTATCACCGTATCCACCGTGGCAAAGCGATTGCCTTCTATCATGCCGGTGACATACTCTACTTTTTCACCATTATAGTTATTAATGCGATCCCAGTAGGTATTGAGGAGGATTAGCCGGAACAGTGATTCAAAACTTTCCTTCTGCTCTTCAGTTGCTTTTTTCCAGTTAATTGCAAGGATTCGGCGAGACATGCCGGAAAAATTTATCTGCTCACCAACGATGGCGTAAATTTTTTCCTTCCTGTCAGTATCCGAAATTGTGTCATCCTGGAGCAAGCCGAGGACCTTGCCCACGGTTTCCTGGACTATCAGGCCTGGCTTGATCTCCTGCGCGGACAACGGCATTGCCAGCGTCATGAACAGGGAAATGGCTAACAAGATATGGAGTTGAATTTTGGGCATACTCCGGCCTCCGGTACCAGCGCACATCAACTGGCTATAGCGGGTGTTGTGCTTAACTCTATTTTGATTACCAGGCTCTTGCAAGCCATTTAAGACACACCGGGATTACCATTTACCTATGCACGCGTGAGCAAGTGCATGTAGTCTTCCTGGGTATCGATATCAAATTCAGCTTCGGGAATCTCGAGCGTTGTTACCCGCGGCATGTTTTTCTCTATGACAGCCTTTGCTCCACGATCTCCACTCAACTTCATGATGCCAGGAAAAAACTCCCTTGGAATTATTACCGGCGCGCCGATAGTACCTGCAAACGATGCAGCGACAATCTGGGATTTGTCCTGCAGCCAGGTTTCCTGTAGCTGGAGTAGCTGCTCGGGGCCAACCATGGCCTGGTCACAGAGGATTAACATTATCGCCTGGCAGCTATCTGGCAGGCTTTCAATTCCTGCCTTGATGGACGAGGCCATACCGCTTTCCCAGTCATTGTTATAAACGATTCCAGCATCAAGGTTTTCAATTTCGCGGGTTATTTTTTGTGCCCTGGCGCCGAGTACAACCTTCACCGGGTTTTCGACAACCTCACTGGCGGACATGACGCATCGTTTCAGGAGCGACACACCCTGGTACTCGAGCATCTGCTTGAGACCTCCAAATCGTTTTGCTTCTCCGGCGGCAAGTACAACAGCGTAAAGATCCGCTGTCGTCGCCTGCGAAGCATCATGAAGGGGCTCATTCCTGGAGTTCAAAGGCTGGGCGTTTCTGCCATAACGGTTAGCCTGTATTTGCGCAATAAGCGAAAGCGCAATTTCTTCCGGTGCTTCCCCTCCAATATCAAGGCCGACTGGCCCAAAAATCCTGGAGCGTAGTAAGTCGGTGTCATCGCCAAGCGTATCAAGCAGGCGGTCGCGCCGGGCTGCAGGACCAAGAAGACCAACGTAGAGAGCGGACGTGTTTTTAACTGCCGCCAGGTAGAACTCGTCCTGTTCAATCTTGTGAGTCATGAGAACAAGCGCATCAATTTCCTGCAATACCGGGTTCTGTTCCAGCTCGGTAGCGTCCGACAGGATAAGGTCGTCAACGTTTGAAAAACATTCCTGTTCCAGGAAGGCCTGCCTGTAATCGACAAGACTTACTTTCCAGCCAAGTTCAAAAGCAAAGCGAATTATCGGTTCCGCGTCTGGACCTGCACCAATCACCATGAGGTGAAAAGGAGGGCTGATCTCACTGGTGAATATTGAAACTTTCTCACCATCGACCTGGTGCTCCCTGTACAGGGAAGAACCCGACCTTCGGGTTTCAGACACCTGTTTTTCAATATCAGTGCTCCATTCGAGAGGCGTAGAGACAGGACTTTCTTCCTTGTCTGTGACAAGACAATTGAAATTGCTATCTATTTTTTCATGCCCTGATTCGCAGACACTAAGCAGAACCTGTTTTTGCTTGCTTTCCAACGCCTCGCTAAATAGAGAAAAAATAAGTGACTTACTATCTCCGGGCACGAACTGCAGCAGGATCCGGACTGCTCCATTACAGCCGAGACCAAGACCCCAGATCTCATCTTCCGGCGCACGCATGTCATAAAAAACAATCTTGTTACCACGGGAATTGAACACTTCTTCAGAATGAGCCAGTAAATCCGCTTCGAAACACCCACCCCCAAGAAGACCAAAAAATTTTGCATCGGGCGTAATGATCATTCGAGCACCGGCTTTCCTGTAAGTGGAACCCATGGTTTCGATGATCGTCGCCAGCACAAGGCCCTCGTGCTGCGAACCGAGCTGTCGATATTTCTCTACGAGGGCTGGAAGATTGGTATTCATGGAATCCTGTGCCTGTTACAAGCGCTGATTTCTTTAAAGCTTATGTCCCGGGATGGGAAATAATACAGGCCATTGGTGTTCAATACCAAGTCCATGAAACAGCGCCGTGAAAACAGGAGGAATTAATAAAGCAGCTGCCGCGTGTCTGCAGGGCTGGTATGCGAGTTGCAGCAGGGGTGTCTCTCGCATTGCGAAAAGCAGGTCGCTGTTCGCTTACTTGTTCAGCTTCGCCAGCGCACGACCGGCCTGTTCGACACCCTGTTCGTCTGCCAGCTTGTACCAGATTTTTGCTTCTTCAACATTGCTCGCCACGCCGCGCCCCTTTGCATAGATCACACCAAGGTTAAACTGCGCATTGGGATGACCTGATTCGGCCGCCTTTCGATACCAGTGAAAAGCCTCCACGTCATCGCGTTCCACGCCTTCGCCCTTGCCGTACATGTATCCAAGATTAAGCTGAGCATCAATATGGCCCTTTAGGGCAGCCTTTTTGTTCCAGCGAAATGATTCGCTAAAGTTTTTCTCGACGCCGTAGCCCCGGGCATAAAATTCACCAAGATTGTAGATGGAATTCAGGTGCCCTCTTTTTGCAGCTCTCAGGGTCCAGTCAAAAGACGCTTTTTCATCCTTCTCAACTCCGACGCCTTTCATATACATCATTGAGATCGTGGCCTGGGAACTGACATCTCCCTGTTCCGCAGCCTTCTTGTACCATACGAATGCCTCGTTATAGTCCTGCTCAACGCTGCGGCCTTTCGCATACATCACGCCCATGTTGAATTGAGATAAAGCGTGTCCCTGCTCGGCGGCTTTCTGGAACCATTTGAAGGCTTCCTCGTCATTTACTGGTGTTCCTTCACCCTTGGCGTACATGAAGGCCAGCGCAGCCTGTGCCTCAGCATCTCCCGATTCAGCCTCGCGGATTTGCTCCGCCAGGGGATCCTCTTCTTGCGGCTCCGGTACAAGCTCGGCTGCTTTTAGTTTCGCAGGGCTGGTGGCTATGAAAGTGGATTGCCACTCCATGATGGTCTGTGGTCGGTCCTGGTGCCTGAACTGCATGGCGGCATCGATTGCTTCCAGCAGCTCACTGGAATAACGACCTGCACCGATTTCTACTGCTGGTACGTAAGTATCCCTTGCCGCCAGGCTTAGCGCAGAACTCCTGTTGATGGCATCTGATGGTGGTACGCCGGCTATAGCCCTGTACATGGTTGCGCCAAAAGCATAGATATCGGTCCAGGCCCCTTGCTGCTCATCTTCGGAGTTGTACTGTTCAATAGGCGCATAGCCTTTTGAAAAAATACTGGTGAGTGACTGTTGCTGTTCACTCAGGCTTTGCCGGGCGGAACCAAAGTCCAGCAATACTGGGTCACCATCCACTCGTATGAAAATGTTTGCTGGTTTTATATCACGGTGAATAAAGCCGTGGGCATGAACCTGCTTCATCCCATCAATGATGGGAAAGATAACCGTACCGATATCATCTTCATCAAGGATCTTTCGACGGTTGAGAATATCCTGCAGGCTTTCTCCGAGCTCGTAATCCATGACCATGTAGGCCGTATTGTTTGACTGGAATACGTTGCGCACTCGAACGATGTTTGGATGGTTAAACAATCCCAGCGTGCGCGCTTCCTCGAGAAATCTTTCCAGGCCCCAGAGATAGCGTTCATGATGACTTTGGGAAATGGGAATGACGCTGCCATCGTCACCCCGGGCCGCCAGGTCGATGGGCATGTATTCCTTGATCGCCACCTCGTGCGCCAGGTTCTTGTCATCGGCAAGATAGGTGATGCCAAATCCTCCCTGGCCCAGGATCTCGCGAATCTCATACCAGTGAAGTTCCGAGCCCGGTTGCAGGGAATTCATGTGGCGTTTTTTACTTTGTTTACTCACAGCGTTCTTTACCGCTAATTCAGGCTGTTACGAATATATAGCAACATTGCATACTCCGTGCCATGTGCACACTGGTGGCAAGCGTAATATAAAAACCTAAAAATGTCTTAATTGCAATAATTTAGGCGCAAAATATCGCTTATTTTATTAAATATAGTGCTTATCACCATGATTCAATGCGATATCTATGATGAAGGTGGTATTGAAAGGCTCACTCAGGTGAAGGCCAGTATGTCGACATATTCCCCGTCATTTTTTACCTGGATGCTGGAAAGGGCCTGTCCGGCACATGGACCCGCCACGCAAAAACCATCTTCAATGCGAAACAGCGCCCCGTGGGTCGCGCACTGGATATAGGTGCTTTCATTGTCAAGAAACTGGTCGGGCACCCAGTCCAGGTTAACACCGGTGTGAGGGCAACGATTAAGGTAGCAGTATACTTCTTCGCCTTTCCTCACCAGCAGCAGGTCCAGCTGACGACCGGCATTTTCAATTCGCAAGCCTTTGCTGCCACCGTCTTCAATTGAAGACAGCAGGAAACGTGCGGCAGATTTTCGCTGTGGGTCCATTTCGTCCAATAGTACTTCCTCATTAACCGGGGTTCTTGCACCGTGCTGGCTGTCCCGACCTATTTTACAACATGCCCGGCTTAGCCAACATTCTTGTCAAGCGTTCACGGGTTATATTCCTAAGCCCATGATTATTATTGAAGCTGTCTTGCTTCGTGGTGGAATCCATCGTCTCTTGCTGACCGGGTGAGGCGAAAAAAACTACAGAATATAACTATGTAGCTATTTATGATTGTCGCCGAAACATTTATAATAAAGGCCATCAACAGTCTCTTGTCCCGGTTGTAGAGAGAGATAAGGAACCTGACACGGGAGTGATCGAAAGATTACTCCCGTTTTTATGTACGCTGAATTTGTAAACCCTCAAAAAAGCGGGTGAAAGCATGCTCATTGCCGCCCCTTGTTTGCAGGAACACTAACGGAGAAATGCTTGACCCATAGTGCTCTACTCGCCCTCGAAGACGGTACCGTCTTTCACGGTCGTTCTATTGGAAGTCCTGGTCAAACCGTCGGTGAAGTCGTCTTTAACACTGCGATGACCGGCTACCAGGAAATACTCACAGATCCCTCCTATTCCCGCCAGATTGTCACTCTTACTCAACCTCACATAGGTATTGTTGGCACCAACGATGAAGACGAAGAGGCATCCGCCATTCACGCCGCAGGCCTGGTTATTCGGGATCTGCCGGGATGCATGAGCAACTGGCGTTCCCGGCAAAGCCTCGGGGACTACCTGGCTGAGCGTAACATTGTCGCCATTGCAGATATCGATACGCGCTCCCTGACACGTCTGCTACGGGATAAGGGTGCGCAAAATGGTTGTATCATGGCGGGTGACTCAATAAACGAGGAAACAGCGCTTGACCTGGCCCGTGATTTTCCCGGCCTGAAGGGTCTTGACCTGGCAAAAGAGGTCACGGTCCCGGAAAGTTACCAGTGGCACGAGGGAACCTGGACCTTGAAGGATGGCATTTCCGCGGGACCCGCCGAGGAACAACGCAAGTGGCACGTGGTTGCTTACGACTTTGGCGTAAAGCGAAACATCCTGAGAATTCTCTCGGACCTTGGATGTCGGCTCACCGTGGTGCCGGCCCGCACCCCGGCCAGCGAGGTAATGGCGCTGGAACCTGATGGTGTCTTCCTGTCCAATGGCCCCGGCGATCCAGATCCATGTGACTACGCCATCACCGCCATCACCGAGATCCTTCAGCAACAGCTTCCCGTGTTTGGTATTTGCCTCGGACACCAGTTGCTGGCGCTCGCCTGCGGTGCAAAAACCATGAAGATGAAATGCGGTCATCATGGTGCGAATCACCCGGTGCAGGACCTCGATAGCGGGCAGGTACTTATTACGAGTCAAAACCATGGCTTTGCAGTGGACGAGGAATCCTTACCTCAACAGCTGCGAGCCACACATCGTTCTCTTTTTGACGGCACCCTGCAGGGCATTCACCATAATTCGCTACCCGCTTTCGGATTCCAGGGGCACCCCGAAGCAAGTCCCGGACCCCACGATGTAAAGCCCCTGTTTAACCACTTCATTGACTTGATGGCAGGTCACCATGCCTAAGCGTACTGACATAGAAAGCATACTCATCATCGGTGCGGGTCCGATCATCATTGGCCAGGCATGCGAATTCGATTATTCCGGCGCACAGGCCTGCAAGGCCCTGAAAGAGGAAGGCTTTAGAGTCATCCTGGTTAATTCTAACCCGGCCACGATCATGACCGATCCCGAAATGGCTGATGCAACTTACGTGGAACCTGTCGAATGGCAAACCGTCGCTCGAATCATTGAGAAGGAACGTCCTGACGCCCTGCTACCAACCATGGGTGGGCAAACAGCGCTGAACTGTGCGCTTGATCTTGATCGGGAAAAAGTGCTTGAGAAATACGGTGTTGAAATGATCGGGGCCACCAAGGAGGCCATCGATAAGGCTGAGGACCGCGAGCAATTTCGTGTCGCCATGGAAAAAATTGGCCTGGCAATGCCAAAGTGCGGTATCGCCCACGACATGGAACAGGCCCAGGCCGTGGCTGAGGACCTGGGTTTTCCGATCATTATTCGACCCTCTTTTACCCTCGGTGGCACCGGGGGTGGAATCGCCTACAACCGGGAGGAATTCGTTGAGCTTTGTGCCAGGGGCCTGGATGCCTCACCAACTAACGAAGTGTTACTGGATCAATCCGTGCTCGGTTGGAAAGAGTATGAAATGGAAGTGGTACGGGATAACAAGGACAACTGCATCATCATTTGTTCAATTGAGAACGTGGATCCAATGGGTGTTCATACCGGTGATTCGATTACCATCGCACCGGCGCTTACCCTGACGGACAAGGAATACCAGCTCATGCGCGATGCTTCCATCGCAGTTCTGCGTGAGATCGGTGTCGACACTGGGGGCTCAAATGTGCAGTTTGGTGTGAACCCGGAAAATGGAGAGCTTGTCGTTATTGAAATGAACCCCAGGGTGTCACGCTCTTCAGCACTGGCTTCGAAAGCGACCGGCTTCCCCATAGCCAGGGTAGCGGCGAAACTGGCGGTGGGATACACCCTGGATGAACTTGATAACGAGATCACCGGTGGAGTCACACCGGCGTCGTTTGAGCCAACCATTGACTATATTGTCACCAAGATACCTCGATTTACCTTTGAGAAATTTCCCCGCGCCGATGACCGGCTGACCACCCAGATGAAGTCAGTGGGTGAAGTGATGGCTATCGGCAGGACTTTCCAGGAATCTTTACAGAAAGCCCTGAGGGGACTGGAAACCGGTATCGATGGCTTTAATGAAGTGCTTGATGCAAGCGCAGTTGAAGATGCACGGGAAACAATCGAAGGAGAATTGAGAATACCCAGGGCCAGTCGCCTGCTTTATGTTGCAGAAGCATTCAGACAGGGCATGACCATGGAAGAGGTCTTTGACCTTTGCAAGATGGATCCCTGGTTTCTTTTTCAAATTCACGATCTCATAGAAGAGGAAGAGAATCTTCGAGGCGAAGACATCGATACTCTTGAACGTGAAACCCTTGTTCGATTGAAACGTAAAGGTTTCTCCGACAGGCGCCTGGCAACGCTCACCGCCAGCAGTGAGCATGACGTGAGGCAGCAAAGAAGAAAACTGGATGTACACCCGGTTTATAAGCGGGTGGATTCTGTTGCGGCTGAATTTCCCGCAACGACAGCCTACATGTATTCATCCTACGAGACCGAGTGCGAAGCGCTCCCTTCAAACAGGGACAAGGTTATGATCCTGGGTGGCGGGCCGAATCGTATTGGGCAGGGCATTGAATTTGATTATTGCTGTGTTCAGGCGGCCCTGGCAATGCGTGAAGCCGGTTACGAGACCATCATGGTGAATTGCAACCCGGAGACGGTATCCACTGACTATGATACTTCGGACAGGTTGTACTTTGAGCCGCTCACGCTGGAAGATGTACTCGAGATTATCGAGATAGAAAAGCCCTGGGGAGTGATTGTTCAATATGGTGGGCAAACACCTTTAAAGCTGGCTCGTGACCTGGAAGCGGCAGGTGCGCCGATCATTGGAACGTCACCTGATTCCATTGATCTCGCTGAAGACAGAGAAAGATTCCAGAAACTACTGCACGACCTGGAGCTTATACAACCGCCTAACCGCACTGCACGCGAGGAAGAGGAAGCTATCACCCTGGCAGAGGAAATCGGCTATCCACTGGTAGTTCGACCATCCTATGTACTCGGGGGACGGGCCATGGAGATAGTTTATGGCGAGTCTGACCTCAGGAACTACATGAACAGCGCAATCGCCGTATCAAATGAATCGCCTGTGTTACTGGACAGGTTTCTCAACAATGCAATTGAAGTAGATGTGGATGCCATCAGCGATGGAGAAAATGTTGTCATTGGCGGCATCATGGAACACATTGAACAGGCTGGTGTTCATTCCGGTGATTCGGCCTGCTCATTACCGCCATTCAGTCTTGGTGAAGACCTGCAGTCGGAACTGGCAGAGCAGGTGAAAAAAATGGCCAGGGGTTTAAACGTAATCGGCCTGATGAATACCCAGTTTGCCATACAGGATGACAAGATTTACGTACTCGAAGTCAATCCGCGCGCGTCACGAACGGTGCCCTATGTTTCAAAAGCGACGGGGCAACCGCTGGCACGAATCGCGGCCCTGGCCATGACCGGCAAATCATTGCAGCAGCAGGAGGTCAGTGACTTTCCAGAAACTGACTACTATTCAGTCAAGGAATCGGTTTTTCCATTTATCAAGTTTCCCGGCGTCGACCCGCTTCTCGGTCCGGAGATGAAGTCCACCGGTGAGGTAATGGGCGTTGGAGCGACCTTTTCTGATGCTTTTTACAAGGCCAGCCTGGCCACCGGGGAGAAGATTCCACGGGCCGGCCTGGCTTTTATCAGTGTCCGGGATGAAGACAAACCGGGTGCACTGGAACTGGCGAAACAGCTGGATGCTGCAGGATTTGACCTGTGTGCTACACACGGGACGGCGCAGGCGATTTCGGACGCCGGACTCGACTGCAGGGGTGTTAACAAGGTAAGGGAAGGGCAACCACATGTTGTTGATATGTTGAAAAATGACGAAATTGATTTCATCATTAACACTACGGATGGGAAAAAAGCCATCGCCGATTCCTACTCGATACGACGAACGGCCCTTCAGCACAAGGTCTTTTACCTGACCACAATCGCCGCGGCCAGGGCCGCAGTCGCAACACTTCAGGGGCAGGTGCCAGAGCAGGTAAATTGCCTCCAGGAACTACACCAGGGAGTAAAAGGATGAGTAAATCACCGATGACTGCCAAGGGAGTTGAGCGCTTGAGGGAGCAACTAAATCACCTGAAGACCGTGGAGCGCCCGAGAATCGTCGAGGCGATAGCGGAGGCGAGAGCCCATGGCGACCTGAGCGAAAATGCCGAGTACCATGCAGCCAGGGAGCAGCAGAGTTTTGTCGAGGGCAGGATTAATACGATTGAATCTGCGATTGCCGACGCCCAGATAATTGACGTCACAACGCTTGATCCCGGCGGCAAGGTGGTTTTCGGTGCAACTGTCGATCTGCTCAACCTTGAAAATGATGACGAGGTGACTTACCAGATCGTTGGTGAAGAGGAAGCGGATATTGACCAGGGCCTTATTTCCATAAGTTCCCCCATTGCACGCGCCATGATTGGCAGGATGGACGGAGACGTCATCGGTGTCGATGCTCCGGGCGGCGTCAAGGAATACGAAATTCTTGAAGTAAAGTATATTTAAATTTCTTACGACTCTGCTTGCTGGAGGAACTTGTCCCTCAGCGATAAATCACTTTCCAACCAGCATCAAACATCAATCCTTTTATGGCGCGATCCAGAAAAAGCTGGATTAACAGGCAGCAAAAAGATCCCTATGCCAGGGCGGCGCGTTCATCACATTATCGCTCACGGGCTGCATTCAAGTTACAGGAGATCGATGAGCGCGATCATCTTTTCAAAAAAGCCAGGACCGTCGTTGATGTCGGCGCTGCCCCCGGTAGCTGGTCGCAATATGCTGTTTCAAAAGCTGGGCCTCAAGGCCACATTGTGGCAGTCGATATATTGCCTATCGAGCCAATCGAGAGTGTTCATATCATTGAAGGGGACATCTGCGAGGATGCCATCCTTGAAGCCTGTGTCGCTGCCCTGGAAGGAAAGCCTGCAGACCTTGTAATGTCTGATATTGCCCCCAACTTATCTGGTGTAAGGGCCAGTGACCAGGCTCGGAGTATTTACCTCGCTGAACTCGTGCTGGAATTTACGGGATCGGTCTTGAACGAGGGCGGTGATTTATTGATCAAGCTGTTCCAGGGTGAAGGAACCGATGCCTACATGGCAGATTTACGTCATAAATTTCAAAAGGTTATGGTTAGGAAGCCAAAAGCTTCCCGGTCTGAATCAAGGGAATTTTATGTCCTGGCCCGGGGCTATCAGTTATAGTGGCCAGCGGTGCTCGTCTCGCATATTCCGCAAGCCCACGACTGAACCAAAATGACTTGCTACAATTCAAACAAAGAGGGCACCGGAGTGCCGAAATATTGAGGATTAACAGTTGAACGAAATGGCAAAAAATATGCTGCTCTGGATCATCATCGCGGTGGTGCTGATGATGGTTTTTCGAAATTTCGGCCCGCAGGGTTACAGCATAAAAGTGGATTATTCGCAGTTTCTCAGTGACGTTAAAACCGGCAAGGTCGACTACGTGGAATTTGACGGTAATACGCTGAGTGGCAGGTACGGTGACGGCAATCCGTTTATTACCTACAGCCCCGAGACAAATAACAGCCCACTTATTGGCATCCTGGAAGACAACCGCGTCAGGTTCTCCAGCATTGAACCCAACAAGGGGTCTTTCTGGGCGCAGATCCTGATTTCCTGGTTCCCGATCCTGTTGATTTTTGGAATCTGGATTTACTTTATGAGGCAGATGCAGGGTGGTGGTAGCGGCCGTGGTGCCTTGTCATTTGGTAAAAGTCGTGCACGTCTGCTTGGTGAAGACCAGATAAAGATCACCTTCAACGATGTCGCCGGTGTCGAAGAGGCCAAGGAAGAAGTTGCTGAACTGGTCGAATTCCTGCGTGACCCTGGCAAGTTCCAGAAACTGGGTGGCAAGATCCCGCGAGGCGTACTCATGGTGGGTTCTCCCGGTACCGGTAAGACGCTGCTTGCCAAGGCTATTGCCGGTGAAGCCCGCGTGCCTTTCTTCACCATATCCGGTTCAGATTTTGTTGAAATGTTTGTGGGGGTTGGCGCGTCCCGTGTAAGGGACATGTTTGAACAGGCTAAAAAGCATGCGCCATGTATTATTTTTATCGACGAAATTGATGCGGTCGGTCGTCATCGCGGTGCAGGGCTTGGTGGTGGTCACGATGAGCGTGAACAAACCCTGAACCAGCTACTTGTAGAAATGGACGGCTTTGAAGGTAACGAAGGTGTTATCGTTATTGCCGCAACAAACAGGCCTGACGTCCTCGATCCGGCACTGTTAAGACCCGGTCGATTTGACCGACAGGTTGTTGTGCCACTGCCCGATATTCGAGGACGCGAGCAGATTCTCAAGGTTCACATGAGAAAAGTCGCCGTCGCTGATGACATCAAGCCCAACATTATCGCGCGTGGGACACCGGGATTCTCCGGTGCCGATCTCGCTAACCTTATTAACGAGGCGGCACTCTTTGCTGCGCGTGGTAATAAGAAGCTCGTTGACATGGAAGATTTTGAGCGCGCCAAGGACAAGATCATGATGGGTGCTGAACGACGCTCGATGGTCATGAGTGAAGAGGAGAAAAAGCTTACTGCGTATCACGAAGCGGGGCATGCCATCGTCGGCCGATCATTACCTTCCCATGATCCGGTTTACAAGGTGACAATCATACCCAGGGGAAGAGCGCTGGGGGTCACCATGTTTCTTCCCGAAGAAGACAGGCTCAGTTACAGCAAGAGTTTCCTGGAAGCCCAGTTATGCAGTCTTTACGGCGGTCGAATCGCCGAGGAACTTATTTTTGGAAAAGATGCGGTGACCACAGGTGCCAGTAATGATATCGAGCGGGCAACGCAGCTTGCCCGGAACATGGTGAGCAAGTGGGGTCTGTCCGAAAAAATGGGCCCACTGGCGTACAGTGAAAACGAAGGTGAAGTCTTCCTGGGTCATTCGGTTACCCAGCATTCCAATATTTCCGGTCACACGCAACGTGATATCGACGAGGAAATTCGCAAGATCATTGATGAGAATTATGAACGTGCAGAATCCATCCTCAAGGAGAACATGGAAAAGCTGCACCTGATGGCGGATGCCCTGATCAAGTATGAAACCATTGACACCGATCAGATTACAGACATCATGGAAGGCAAGGTTCCACGCACGCCATCTGGCTGGGATGATGATGATGAAGGCACCTCGGGTAACTCTGCTGATGAAGATGAGGAAGTCACGATCAGAAAGGAAGACGGTGATACAGGGAGTGAGCCACCGGTAAGCGGTCCTAATCCCGCGTAACTCAACACCGGACTCCAGTAACCCTGGGTCATCAACTTTGATAATGTAACTGAAAAGAGGATCGATCAAATTTCCAGTCAAAAGAAAAAATACTTCGGTACGGATGGCATAAGAGGGAAAGTGGGTGTAGACCCCATCACTCCCGAATTTGTAATGCGCCTTGGATGGGCCGCGGGCCGGGTACTGGCAAAAGAGGAGAACCAGGGGCCAGTGCTAATCGGGAAAGATACGCGTCTTTCAGGCTATATGATCGAATCTGCTCTTATTTCTGGTTTT
>CAZXDV010000019.1:0-22971 GCA_964639535.1 uncultured Enterobacteriaceae bacterium
CTTTACTGGCCGGAGGAGACAAGCTAATGGCACTAGACAAACCTTACGCAGATATTCCAGGCACCACCGTGTTTGATTCAGACATGGCGCGAAAGGGATATCACCTCAACCACTTCTATCACAGCCTCATGAACGAAGATAATCGCAAGCGCTTCCTCGCTGATGAAGCCGCCTACCTTGACGAGTGGAATGTCACCCCGGAGCAGAAACAGGCGGTACTGGACCGGGATTACAACAGGATGCTTGAGCTGGGCGGTAACGTGTACTTCTTCGCCAAGCTGTTCTTCACCGATGAACGCAGCTTCTTTCAAACCGCGGCGCACATGACCGGCATGAGCGAGGACGAATACGGCCAGATGATGCTCAACGGTGGCCGACCAACAAAGGGTAACCTTTACGAGGGAGATAAATAACATGGCAAGAATTACCGCAGGTGTCGCCATGTCCCACGTGCCCGCCATCGGCGCGGCTGTTGATCTTGGCAGTACTGGAAATGATTACTGGAGCCCCCTGTTCAGCGGCTTTGAGTTTTCAAAAAAATGGATAGCCGAAGAGAAACCGGACGTGATTTTCCTCGTCTACAACGATCACGCGACGGCCATGACCCTCGCCAATATTCCCACTTTTGCTATTTCCTGCTCTGAAGAGTTTCAATCCGCCGACGAGGGCTGGGGTCGAAGACCGGTTCCCAATGTCATGGGGCATCCGGATCTTGCCTGGCATGTGCGGCAATCGGTCATACAGCAGGATTTTGATCTCACCGTGCTCAATGACATTGACGTTGATCATGGGCTTACCGTGCCGCTTTCACTGATGTTTGATCAGCCGGACGCCTGGCCCTGCAAGATCATTCCTTTCTCCGTTAACGTGATAGTCTATCCACCACCATCGGGTATGCGCTGTTACCAGCTGGGCAAGGCAATCAGGAAGGCGATTGAATCCTTTGACGAAGATCTTAATGTGCAGGTCTGGGGTACCGGTGGCATGAGTCACCAGTTACAGGGCCCCCGTGCCGGCCTGATTAACGCAGACTTTGACAAGCAGTTCATGGATGACCTTGTCAATGACCCTGAAAAAGCAGCGGCCATTCCACACATTGACTACATGCGCTACGCAGGTTCTGAAGCCGTAGAGCTGGTGATGTGGCTGATCATGCGCGGTGCACTGAATGATGATGTAAACGTGGCACACCGCTTCTACCATGTTCCGGCGTCAAACACTGCAGTTGGACATATAATTCTTGAAAACAAGTAACGAGGACACACTATGAAAATCGCACTCGCCGGCGCAGGTGCTTTTGGCCTGAAACACCTGGATGGCATAAAAAATATTGATGATGCAGAAGTGGTTGCACTGGTGGAGCCCAGGGCCGATCTTGGAGAGAAGGTCGCGGCCGATTACGGCATTCCGCAAAGCTTCACCGAGCTTGATGACGCACTGGCGCTGGACGAGGTTGATGCAGTGATTCTCGCCACACCCACGCAGGCGCATGCCTCGCAAACCCTGCAATGCCTCGAAGCAGGCAAGCACGTGGAAGTGGAAATACCGCTGGCTGACTCCCTTGCCGATGCCGAGGCCGTGGTGGCAAAGCAGAAAGAAACCGGGCTTGTTGCCATGTGTGGTCATACCCGTCGCTTTAATCCCTCGCACCAGTGGGTGCATAACAGGATCAAGGCCGGCGAACTTAATATCCAGCAAATGGATGTACAGACCTATTTCTTTCGTCGTAAGAATATCAATGCCAAGGGTGAGCCACGAAGCTGGACCGATCACCTGCTCTGGCACCATGCCGCACACACGGTGGATCTCTTTGCCTACCAGTGTGGCGAACCCATTGTGCAGGTCAATGGCATGGAGGGTCCGCATCACCCAGAACTGGGTATTGCCATGGACATGTCCATTCAGATGAAAACCGCAAGCGGGCAGATATGCACGCTGTCCCTGTCGTTTAATAATGACGGCCCCCTTGGCACATTCTTTCGCTACATTTGCGATAATGGTACCTATATCGCGAGATACGATGACCTGGTGGATGGCAAGGAAGAACCTATTGATGTATCAAAGGTGGATATTTCCATGAATGGTATCGAGTTACAGGACAGGGAATTCATAGCCGCTATCAGGGAAGGCCGTGAACCCAATGGTTCGGTCTCCAGCGTATTTGACTGCTACCGTGTCCTGCATGAAGTTGAACAACAATTCTGAGATAAACCTGATGACAACCGAGAGAAAACTTGGCCCCTGGTCTGTGCCAGCAATTGGCCTTGGCTGCATGAACCTGTCACACGCCTACGGCGTACCACCAACCCGGGAAGAAGGCGAAGCGGTGTTACAAAGAGCGCTGGATATTGGCGTGACACATTTTGACAGCGCGGCACTCTATGGTTTTGGACGTAATGAGGAACTTGTCGGGCCTTTTCTCAAGCCGCACCGCGACAATATCGTGCTGGTGTCAAAGTGCGCCATGCGCGGTGAGGATGGCGTGCGTACCATTGATGCCAGCCCGGCTAAACTGCAGGAGGACATTGAAAACTCCCTGCGTCGCCTGCAAACGGATGTTATCGATCTTTATTACCTGCATCGCTATGACAAGGTCACACCCATCGAGGAGAGCGTGGGCCAGCTTGCGCGTTTCGTGGAACAGGGAAAGGTTCGCGCTATCGGTTTGTCTGAAGCTTCTTCAGAAACCATACGCAGGGGCCACGCTGAGCATCCCATTACCGCAGTGCAGTCAGAATACTCGCCCTGGAGCCGTAACGTGGAAGTCGCCGTGCTGGATACCTGCGCCGAGCTGGACATTGCCTTTGTCGCCTTCTCACCGGTTGCCCGCGGTTTCCTGACCGGTGTTGACCTGGAGCCTGGTGCATTTGCAGAAAAAGATATTCGTCGCAACATGCCACGTTTCCAGGAGCCTCATTTCAGCAGGAACACCGAGTGGTTAGCCGAGTTTCGAGCGATTGCCAGGGACGCCGGCTGCACGGCCGCGCAGCTATCGCTGGCCTGGGTGCTGCAGCGGGGCGATCATGTTCATGCCATCCCGGGCACAACATCCATTGCGCACCTGGAAGAGAATGTCGAGGCCATGAATATCACCCTGTCCCGGGACATCATCGACAGGGTTGATGCGGTGGTGAACCCGGACACCGTGAGCGGTGGCCGCTACCCGGAAGCCACGCAAAAAGAAATCGACACCGAGCTACTGCCCCAGGAAGCGGCCTGATCGGTCGATACCCGCTTACCTGTAGCTGTCCCAGTTATCTACCAGCTCGTTCACGACCCTGCTGCCCACCACGTAGGCAGCATCAAGTGAGGGGATGTAGGCGGAGTAACCCTTGCCCTTTACTTTCTGCCTCAGGCTTTCATCGGCGCTGATCCCCGGGTATTGCATGGTGTAGTTGCTCCCCGTCCTTAGCACCAGCACTCGCCTGTTATCAACCCTGCCGGCCTTTGACAGGAAAGCCAGGCTTTGCAGTGTGCCGGTGTCTTCCATGCCGGAAGTAACAAAGTTACCCTCGCCCCCGGACCAGTACTTCACCCAGTCATTGGCCCAGTTATTCAGGCGTTCGCCGTGCCAGTAGGTGGACGCCGCCAGGTGATCGCCCTTTAACACGAACGGTGCCGGCTGGTGGTTACCTTCAACCGCATAAAGCTCACGCTGCTTCCTGATCGTTTCGTTATCCATCAACTTCACACTGCGGGTCAACTGGTAGGCCCAGTCCACCAATTCGGGATCCAGTCGATAAACCACGCCTTCATTGTTAACAGGCACCGGCAATTCGTAGGGCTCGGCCTGCCGGAGTGGAATATAGCCTGTCTTCCAGTCTGCCGGTGCTTCGCGGGCATCCACCTGGTGTGACAGGTCGCCATCAATCACCCACTCTGCCCAGGCGGCAGAACCGATAGAGGCATCCTTCGGATCAATACCGGCGATACCGGCAATCAGCCAGTAGGCCTTTGAAAGGTCAAAACGTTCATCAAGACCCAGCGCCATTGTGGTGGCGGCGGCCTTTGCTGTTCCGATCCCCGTTACTGCTCCAAGCACACCTTTCTCGTTATAGCGCAGGTCGCGATGCCCCTGGGGAAAAGAAAAGGTCTTTGGCAACGGAAATCTTTCCACCCAGTTCTGGAATTCACCGGGCGTGTCTCCGGTGTCCTCCCCTTTTTCAAACATCGCCAGCACCACCACCTTGATGGGAATGGGCGCGGCTACATCTTCAGCGGCCAGCGCATGGTTGATGACAAGCGCATGCATGCATATGCAAAACGCCAGGCCTTTAACGCTTTTCTCTATCACTGTCATTTTCCCGTGTCGTCTTTCTACCTGTCATTGTAAACCAGCAAGCTCGAAATACTGATCCTTGAACCGGAAGATTCGCGATAAGGCTCTCCCCTCACCACCACGCGCAGTTCATGTTCCCTGTTTGCAAGATCAAGTGCATGCCACAGGGCTTCCTGGGGTTTTGAGGCATCCTCGTCCGGGTACACGTCAACCGTAGTGATGAATTCGTTATCGAGATAAATATCAAGCAAGCCGCCGTCCGCCAGCAGGATACCTTTTAATGCCACGCCGCTGCCGGTGAATGTGATTCTTGCCTCGTCACCGCGTGATTCACTAACCATGCTCTCATGGTAATAGCGCCAGATCCTTACCCTCTCGTGCTGCCAGTTGCCCTTCCACTGCCAGCGCGGACTATCGAGATGAATTTCCTCGCTGACACGATGGCTGCTCGCTTGCACTGCAATCTCCTGTGGTCCGGGTAGCTGCTTTTGAATAAACACTCGCCTGCCATCCACGTGGCCGCCGTTTCTTTTCACCAGTGCAAGGCTACGCCGGTAGGTGCTCTCCACGATGTCATCAAGGGAGTAATCGGTGTAGAGAAACTTTTCGTGTCTTAAATTTTCCACCTCCGCGGTAAAGCGAGTGGGAATGGCCGAGTACCCCTGCATCACGCCCAGTATCCCCAGCGCACTGGCGGGATTACAGTCGGAGTCCTGCCCGGCCCGGGTGCTTATTCGCATTGTCCTGTCAAAGTCCCCCTGTCCATAAAGCAGTCCGAGTGCAATAAAAGCGCCGTTCAGGCTGGCGTCAATATTAAAAGGCTGCAGCGCACCTTCCGGGCACATCTCACCATGGTTCCACTTGTCATGGATACGTTGCCAGTTACCCTGCCAGTCACCAGGATCCTCGCGCCACCAGTCGATCACATCCCGAATCATTTTCCCGTAGCGACTGGCTGCCGGCAAAGCTTCGAGCCCTGCCTCGACGACACGCACAACATCCGTTTCAAAAAATGCGCTGGCATACATGGCACTGACAAACATGCCGCCATAAATGCCGTCACCCTGGTTAACCACTCGCCCCGCACGAAGGGCAAGCTCGTTACTTGCCTGCGGCATGGCCGGGCTCATCAGGCCGATAAAGTCAGCCTCGATCTGGAAATCGATATCGTTGGCATGAAGGTTATGCTTGAGGGAGCCACTCAGGGTGGCAGGTACGCCTCGCCGCAGCGCCCTCCTGGCACTCAGGTTGGCATGCCACAGTGGATAGCGTGCCTCGCGAAACAGCGCACCAAAATCCTCGGAGCTGGCATCAAGGCCGTGTTCATCAAGAACCTGTGCAAAGGTAATATCCACGTACAGATCGTCCTGGCGCAGGGCCTCGCGGATCATTCCCGGTGTCCACTGTGGCAGCTTGTCGGCAGGCACGATTTCCTCGCGGTAGCCAAATTCCGTGGGAAAACCAAAGCTCACGCCGATCATCTGCCCTACCCAGCCGCCCCTGATCCTGTCACGCAGCTCATCCAGGGACATAGCGACAAGGCCGTCGGCGCTGGTCCAGGCCGGGTAAAGAAGGCAGGCAAGTGCCATGGCTTTGATGATCCTTGACGTCACTTTTTCACTAACACCCCTTGGTTTAATTGCAGTAATCTTGACACTGTATTTTCGACCATAGCATGCCGAGGGACAAATGCATGCCTGTATTTGTGACCTGGCGTGGCTGCCCGGTTGGCAAGATTTAAGATAGGTTCACTCAAAAAAAATGATTATTGGATGGCGCGAATGGGTAGTCCTGCCGGAACTTGGTATCCCCGGAATCAAGGCCAAGGTGGATACCGGTGCAAAAACCTCCGCCCTGCACACCTTTAACGTGGAGGTCGTTGAAAAAGACGGCAGGGAATATGCGCGTTTCCTGGTGCACCCGGACCAGCAGCGGGATGACCTGGTGCTGTCCTGCGAGGCGCCCGTTATCGACAAGCGGCCGGTGAGGGATTCCGGCGGCCACGTGGAAGATCGCTACGTCATTGAAACCCTGTTTGAGCTGGGCGGAAAACGCATGCCCATCGAAATAACCCTGACCAACCGCGATGACATGCTGTTTCGCATGCTGCTTGGGCGATCTGCCCTGGTAAAAGCCGGCTTCACGGTAAACCCGGAACTTTCTTACGCAACAGGTGATGCACCGGTAGACCTTAACGCCAGGTTGGAGGAGCTCAGCCAGTGAAGATCGCCGTACTCTCACGCAATCCAAAGCTGTATTCCACGAGACGCCTCGTGCAGGCGGCGAAAGAACGCGGTCACGAGGTACATGTCTATGACGTGCTGCGCTGTTACATGAACATCACCTCGCACAACCCGGAGATCCACTACAAGGGAGACATACTCACCGGTTACGACGCGGTGATTCCAAGGATTGGTGCATCAGTGACCTCCTATGGCACAGCCGTACTGCGCCAGTTTGAGATGATGGGTGTCTACCCGCTTAACGAATCCACCGCGATACTGCGCTCGCGGGACAAGCTAAGGGCGCTGCAGCTGCTTTCCCGCCGGGGCGTGGGTATGCCCGTGACCGGTTTTGCCAACAAGCCTGACGATATCCAGGATTTGATCAAGATCGTCAAGGGCACACCGCTTGTCATCAAGTTATTGCAGGGCACGCAGGGGATTGGCGTGGTGCTGGCGGAAACAAGAAAGGCGGCGGAAAGTGTTATCGAATCATTTTTCGGCTTGAAGGCCAGCGTGCTGGTACAGGAGTTTATCTCCGAGGCAGGCGGTTCAGATATTCGCTGCCTGGTCGTCGGTGACCGCGTCGTTGCCGCGATGAAACGTACCGCGCAGGAAGGGGAGTTTCGCTCAAACCTGCATCGTGGCGGCTCGGCAGAACTTGTAAAGATTACGCCGGAAGAGCGAAAGACTGCGCTGAGGGCAGCAAAGACCATGGGGCTGAATGTCAGCGGTGTGGATATATTAAGGAGTAACCGTGGCCCGGTGGTCATGGAAGTAAATTCCTCGCCCGGTCTTGAAGGCATTGAAAAAGCCACCGGCAAAGATGTGGCGGCCATGATTATTCGCTTTATCGAGAAAAACGCAAAGGCAGGCCGCACTCGAACCAGGGGCAAGGGCTGACCATGGCCAACGGACTTGTCATTGGCGGCAAGGAAATAAAACCCGGCCAGCAGGAAACTGTCAATTTTAAAGTTCCTGACCTGTACACCCACACCAATATCACCATGCCGGTCAACGTTATCCGTGGCAAGAAAAGCGGGCCGGTACTTTTTATCTGTGCAGCAGTACACGGGGATGAAATCAATGGCGTGGAAATAATTCGCCGCGTACTGCAACAACCGGCGATAAAAAGACTGCGCGGTACTCTCGTCGCTATACCCGTGGTAAACATTTACGGCTTCCTCAACAAGACCCGCTACCTGCCGGACCGAAGGGATCTGAATCGATCCTTTCCAGGGTCGGAAACAGGCTCCCTCGCGGCACGTATTGCGCACATCTTTCTCAACGAGATCGTGGCAAAGTGCGATTACGGTATTGACCTGCACACCGCAGCAGTACACCGGGATAACCTGCCACAGGTACGTGCGCTGCTTGATGATCCGGAAACTGAGCGAATAGCAAAGTCTTTCTCGGTACCCGTTATCCTTGATACGCGCATCGTTGAAGGCTCCCTGAGAGAAGCGGTAGAGAAGATGAATATTCCTGTTGTCGTTTACGAGGCCGGTGAAGCACTTCGCTTTGACGAGGTGGCCATCCGGGCAGGCGTTGACGGCATTCTTTCCGTGTTGCGTGAATTATCCATGCTGCCGGCCAGCCGAAGTCGCAAAAAAAAGAAAGAGCCGGAAGTGGCAAAGTCGAGTGTCTGGATCAGGGCGCAGCAGAGCGGTCTTATCAGGAGCGTCGCCGCGCTGGGCCAGCGTGTAAAGCGTGGAGAAGTGCTTGGTATTATTTCTGACCCTTCCGGCGATGAGGATAGGGAAGTCCGTACCAACGTCGGTGGCATCATCATTGGTCGCAGTAACATTCCCCTTGTCAACGAAGGCGAGGCGCTGTTTCACATCGCCCGCTTTGATAGCGTTCCCGACGTGGCGGAAAACATCGAGGAGTTTATCCAGGAATATGACCCGGAAACCGATGACAAGCCAGCCGACGAACCGGCCATCGTCTGATTGTAGAACCTGCCCGGGGCCCTCAGGCCCTGATCTTGAAGTTATTCACTTCCGATTGAAGAGACTGGGATAGCTCCCTCAGCTCACCGGTGGCGCTCTTTAGGACGGCACAGCTGTCACTGGATTCAGATGCAGCATCGGCGATACTGACAATACTCTGGTCGATGTTCTCCCCGGCGAGTTGCTGGTTTCTCGCCGCGTTGGCGATTTCAGAGGTCATCGCCTCCAGCTTGTCCATGGACAGGTTTATTGCCTCGAGTGCCTGTGCTGCCTGGTTCGCTTCCTCCACGCTTTCTTCACTCTGCGTGATACCGTCCTTCAAGATATTCACAGCTGCGCCGGCGCCGGACTGCAGGTTTTCTATAATAGACTGGATCTTGTGGGTTGAATCGTGTGAGCGCTGAGCAAGGGTCCTGACTTCGTCCGCCACCACGGCGAAACCGCGCCCCTGCTCGCCTGCCCGTGCCGCCTCGATAGCCGCGTTTAATGCAAGCAGGTTGGTTTGCTCTGCAATATCCCTGATTACATCAAGCACCGTTGATATCGACATGGAGTCCTGGTTAACCCGGTCAACAAGCTCGGCTGTCTGGTTGATGGTGTCGGCGAGTTCATGGGCCGTTTTTGCAGAAGCGGAAACAATTTCCTGCCCTTCGTCCACAAGCTCATTAACACCCTGGGTTTCAGAAGCCGCGTTTTGCGTAAAGCTGGCGATTTCCTGGCTTGATGCCACCATTTCCGTGATCGCACTGGCGAGGCTGTCCGCTTCCCTCTGCTGTGTGCTCACATTGGCAAGATTTTTATCGGCAATCCCGGCAAGGCTGCCTATCGAGGTATCGATGGAGGAGGAAGAATTGATAATTTTCTTTACCAGTGCATTGAGGTTGGTGAGTAACTGGTTGATGTCGGTCTTTAACCATTCCAGCTCGTTGCTGGTTTCCTGTTTACTTGAAGAGGCAACCTCCTGTTGCAGGTTACCCTCGCTAATCTCGCTGATGATTTCCGCGATCCGCTGCAGAGGTTTAAAGCCGTGCCTGAACAGGAACATGGTTAACGCCAGTAATACGACACTGCAAAAGGCCCCGGCGAGGATCAGGATGTCACGTAGTCTGCCACTTGCCGAGGCCAGTTCATCAACATAACCCCTCGACACCACCATCATGTCCCACTCGGGACTATGGCGGTAGCTGGCAATCATTTCACGAACACCGTTGCCGTTGCTGTCGTACCAGCTATAGCTCACGGAGCCGTGGTGATTGCGATGCATATCCACAAACAGCGCATTGCCATCGGCATCGGTCATGTTGCTCACGTTCTCGCTGTCGCCGTGGTAATCCACCAGGGTTTTGCCAAAGCCCTTACCTTCCTTCGTGCTGTAAACCAGCACCCCACCGCTTTCACCAAAGCGCACCTGCTCAAGCTGCCGGTACAGTGATTCAAGTCCCGCGGTGAAATCAAAACCCACGTAGAGTATGGCAATAACTTCACCCCGTGCATCAAGCACCGGGGCATATACCGTCATGTAATCGCGCCCGAAAAGATGTGCACGCCCCACGTAACGCTCGCCATCCATGAGCTTTTGATAACCCGGGTGGGTTTTACCCAGCAAGGTACCGATTGCGCGCGTGCCATCTGTCTTGCGTAGCGAGGTCGTAGCTCTTAAAAAGTCATCTTCATAACGCACGAACACGGTAGCCGTGCCGCCGGTCAGGCGGGTGAACTGGTCGGGAAAACTGAAGTCCAGGTTGAGCGGCCTGGATTCGTGCAGCAGGACAGGGCTGTCATAGCCGTTGATGTCCAGGGTCCGCCCGGGATCGATTTCAATCTCACCATCCAGCATGGCAAAGAAGGCCTGGCTGAGGCGGTTGGCATTATCTCGCAGCGTGCCTTCATAGAATGCGAGGTTTTCAACAACCAGCCGGGTGTCGCGCTGCAGGGATTCTTCTGCCTGGGCGATCAGTGCGTTTTTTGAATGGTGGTAGGCCACAACGGCAAAGGCCACGAAAAATACCAGTACCAGGCACACCTGTGGCAGTGCCGCCTGGTTCACCAGCGATAATTTTTTAAAGACTGTCATTGACTCCCGGTCTCCACTACGTCGTTCAAACCCAGGCCCCTCACCCTTGTCGCATACGGACAGGCAATTCCTGCTGTTGCAGTGTAAAGTCGCCGCTAAATTACACAGGTACCTGATTACATGACCTTTTCCAGGGGCGCTTCGCGCACGGTCACGACGTTTATAGCGGCACGGATGGCGATATATTTAGACGAAAAAATGAATCGAGAGCGCGGCATACCCGCTTCATTTCATGCATTTACAGCGACATGGTATTCTGTGCGCCAGTGTTTCAGCCCCATCACATCAACAAGTTGTTATGATTCCTGAACTCGGACATTTCGCACTCATTATTGCGCTCGGTCTTGGCTGCCTGCTCGCCGTATTTCCCATTCTCGGTGCATGGCGTGCAAACAATGCCTGGATGAGCATGGCAAGACCCCTGGCACAGGGACACTTCGTGTTCCTGGTGATGGCCTTTTTGTGCCTCGCCCACGGCTTTATCAACTCGGATTTTTCCGTGGCCTATATCGCCAACAATTCCAACTCGGCGCTGCCCCTTGGCTACCGTATCTCCGCCATCTGGGGTGCCCATGAAGGTTCGCTCCTGCTGTGGGCGGTGATCCTCTCCGCCTGGATGCTGGCGGTGAGCCTGTTCAGCCAGTCGCTGCCGCTGCCCTTTGTCGCCCGCGTACTTGGTGTGATGGGCATGATCAGTATTGGCTTCCTGCTGTTCATGTTGCTCACATCCAACCCCTTTGAACGCCTGTGGCCGGCACCCCTCGACGGCGCCGATTTGAATCCGCTACTGCAGGACTTTGGACTCATCATTCACCCACCCATGCTTTACATGGGTTACGTGGGATTTGCGGTGGCCTTTGGCTTTGCCATTGCCGCCCTGCTTGAAGGGCAACTCGACGCCAGCTGGGCTCGCTGGTCTCGCCCATGGACGGTGGCGGCGTGGATGTTCCTGACCATGGGTATTGCACTGGGTAGCTGGTGGGCCTACTACGAGCTGGGCTGGGGCGGCTGGTGGTTCTGGGACCCGGTTGAAAATGCGTCCTTCATGCCCTGGCTTGTGGGCACGGCACTGATTCATTCCCTTGCCGCCACGGAAAAACGCGGCGTGTTTAAACACTGGACCATACTGCTTGCCATCAGCGCCTTTTCACTCAGCCTGCTGGGTACGTTCCTGGTGCGCTCCGGGGTACTCACCTCGGTACACGCCTTTGCCACTGACCCATCGCGGGGCGTGTTTATCCTGATTTACCTGGCTATTGTTATCGGTGGTTCGCTCACGCTGTTTGCCTTTCGCGCACCGGCAACACGAGGTGGCGGAGCGTTTAAACTGGTATCAAGGGAAAGCTTTTTACTGGTTAACAATATACTGCTGGCGGTTTCCACCGCCTCGGTCCTGCTCGGCACGCTTTACCCACTGGTGCTTGAAGCCCTTGGGCAGGGCAAGGTGTCCGTGGGGCCGCCCTACTTTAACGCCGTGTTTGTACCCCTGATGGTACTGGTGGCACTGTTCCAGGTGGTGGGCGCGGTGTCCTTCTGGAAGCAGGATCGCGCTGCGCGCCTGTTCCAGCAGCTGCGTCTTTACGCCATTATCTCCGTGGTAGCGGCGCTCATATTTTTTATTGCCCTGCGTGATGGTACTGCACTTCGAGCAAGCCTTGGCCTGTTACTGGGCGTGTGGATTTTTGCTGGTGGCATGGGCATCGTGTTCAAGCAGCTCAGGCGCGCCGGGCTACCGCCCAGCCGGTTTTATAAACTCTCCCGTTCCTTTCTTGGTATGAGCCTCGCCCATATTGGTATTGGCGTCACCATCATCGGTGTCACGCTGTCCAGCCTCTACAGCTCGGATAGTCATAACAAGATGAGCCCGGGCGAGAGCGTGACGCTTCGGGATTACCAGTTTTATTTTGACAGGCTCGAAATTCGCCAGGGCCCGAACTACGAGAGCCACACCGCGGTGATCGAGGTAAGGCAAAACGGCAAGGCAGTGGCGACCCTGCTTCCGGAAAAACGAATTTACCAGGTACGCAACATGCCCATGACAGAGGCAGGTATTGATCCTGGCTTTACCCGGGATTTATATGTCTCCCTTGGTGAGCCTCTTGGTGGAGATGCGTGGAGTCTGCGTGTTTATCACAAGCCTTTTGTCCGCTGGATCTGGCTTGGTGCCATCTTCATGGCCATGGGCGGCCTGTTGGTGATCCTCGACCCGCGCTACCGTATTTCGAAGCTGGCCTCGGCAAAAATGGCCGATGGCGACACCACCCTGAACAAGACCCTGAGGAGACGGCTCAGCCAGGATGCTTAAGAAGTTTGCACCACTGGCGATCTTTGTACTGATGCTGGTCTTTCTCGGTATCGGCCTGACCCGCGATCCCAGTCACATACCTTCACCGCTCATCGACAAGCCCATGCCGGTGTTTGACCTTGCCCGTCTCAAGGATGAGCAGGAGCGCCTGGCCTCCAGCGACCTGCTGGGTGAAGTGGCCTTGATAAATGTATGGGCCTCCTGGTGCGTGGGCTGCCGTATTGAACACGACGTGCTTTTAGGTCTTTCACGGCGCAAGGTAGTGAACATCTATGGTCTGAACTACAAGGACAGGCGCGAAGATGCACTGGCCTGGTTACAGCGCTTTGGCGACCCCTATACCAGTACGGCCCACGACCTTGATGGCAAGGTCGGAATTGATTTCGGTGTCTACGGTGCGCCGGAAACCTTCCTCATCGACGACAAGGGTGTCATTCGCTACAAGCATATCGGCCCACTTACCGCCGAGATAATTGAAAAGGAACTGCTGCCACGCATTGAGCAGCTCAAGGTCTCAGGATCATGAAAAGGATCCTGTCATTACTTGTCATGCTGACGCTGCTGCAGGTCTCACCGGCGATGGCCGGCGATACGCCGCTGGCCTTTGAAAGCGAGGCGGAGCGGCAACGTTTCAACACCCTGCTGGAAGAGCTGCGCTGCCTTGTTTGCCAGAACCAGTCTTTGGCAGATTCCAACGCCGACCTTGCCGAAGACCTGCGTCTCGAAGTGTATGACATGTTTAACAGGGGCAAGGCGGAAGATGAGATCGTGGAATACCTGGTGGCCCGTTACGGTGAGTTCGTGCTTTACCGGCCACGGCTGGCCCCCGGAACTCTGCTGCTCTGGTTTGGTCCGATTCTATTTTTGCTGGTGGGTATCGTCATCGCCGTCTCTGTGCAGCGTCGCAGCGAGGATAAGGATATCGATGAAAGCCAGCTCAAGTACGCCGAAGAGCTGCTGGAAGAAGAGGACAAAACACCATCATGAACCTGCTGTTCTGGTTTCTTGTTGCCTGCATGTTGCTGGCCGCACTGGCCTTTACCCTGCTGCCCCTGCTGCATCCCCGGCGTGCTGCGAGTGGCAGCGAGCGTCGGCAGATGAATATCAACCTGCGCAAAGAGCAGCTGGCCGAGCTGGAGCTCGACCGCGAGCAGGGATTACTGGATGAAGAAGAGTTCCAGCAGGCAAAAAAGGAGCTGGAAATCGGCCTGCTGTCGGATATCGATGCTGCAGCAGAGTCCGGCGACAGCGGTGGTGGTGGCGCCCCCAGGACTGCGTGGGTGCTGGTGCTGTTATTACCCGCTTTCGCGCTGGCCACGTACCTTGGCCTTGGTAACCCACACATGCTCGACAGTGATGCTCTTGAGATGGCAAACCCGAACACGGTCTCCGTCGAGCAAATGATGCAGCAGCTCAGCGAACGTCTTGAAGAGGATCCGGATGATGCCGAGGGCTGGGTGATGCTGGCCCGTTCCTACATGATCACCGAGCAACCAATCAAGGCCGCAGAAGCCTACGGCAATGCCTACCGCATCGTCGGGGACGACCCCGCGCTACTGGCGGATTATGCCGAGGCACGTATTGTTGCGGACAAGTTCCAGGTCAACGAAGAGAGCGATGCGCTCGTTCAACGCGCCCTCTCGCTCAACCCGAATGAGCCCAAGGTGCTGTGGGTGGCCGGTTTTGCCGAGCTGGCCCGCGGCAACGGTAACCGTACCCTGGAGCTCTGGAATAGCCTGCTGGCACAGCTTGAACCGCAAAGCGAGGAATGGCTTTCCCTCAAGGACAAGATCGAACGCATAGAGGCGGCCATGAGCCGCGCGCAGCCGAACGTGGAAAACAGCCAGGCAAAGGCCATCCGGGTCAGCGTGACGCTTGATCCTGGACTACAATCATTAGTACAGGCAGAACAGTCGGTTTACATTTACGCGCGCGCCAGCAGCGGGCCGCGTATGCCACTGGCGGTGGCAAAGGTAAAAGCCGGCGACCTGCCCCTTGAAGTGACACTTGATGACAGCCTGGCCATGGCACCGGAATTGTCATTGTCGGCATTTGACGAGGTCATCATCACCGCCCGTGTCAGCATGAGTGGCGAAGCGATCCCGTCAAGCGGCGACCTGTCCGGCACCAGCGCCACGCTAAAGCTGGGCGAGGTAAAGGCGATAACAGTGAATATCAACGAAATATTGCCGTAACTCGAGGGAACGACGTGAGCCAGGACAGGATTCAATTACCGGATCTCGAAGACGTACAGGCCGCAGCAAGGCGCATTGCGCCCTTCTGCGTGCGCACGCCGCTGATGCCTTTTGAAAGCGATAATCCCGATGTGGAAATACACCTCAAGCTGGAAAACATTCAGCAGATGGGTGCGTTCAATGCCCGTGCTATCTGCAACGTACTTCTGAGTGCCGAACCGGAACAACTTGAACAGGGTGTATATGCGGTGGTATCAGGCAATGGTGGGCTTGCTCTTGCCTGGATGGCACGCGAGCTGGACGTATCAGCACGTATATATGCACGTGAATCCACTCAACCCTGGCTGGTGCAGAAAATACAAGGCCTGGGTGCCAGCGTCGAGTTGATCCCGGAAGATACATGGTGGCAATTGATCATGGACAGGGGACATACCGAAGAAAAAGCTTACTACGTGGATAGCCTGTTCGGCGCGCAAGCCCTTGCCGGGTACGGTACCGTGGTCACAGAGTTACTTGAACAGCTACCCTCGGTAGAAACTATCGTCATTCCCTTTGGTGGCGGCGGGCTCGCCTGTGGTATCGCCAGTGTGATCAAGTCCCTGAAATCCGCCACCCGCTTGATTATTGTCGAGTGTGACACTGCAACACCTTTGACCTCTGCACTGGAGTCGGGTAACCCGGTACGGGTGGAAACTCGATCCTCTTTTATTACAGGTACCACAGCCCCCGCGGTACTGGACGACATGTGGCCCCTGTTGAGCAAGCTTGTCGACGACAGTATCGTGGTCTCCCGCGACGAAGTAGCCGATGCCGTCAGGAAGATTTTAAATGAAGCCCACGTCGCAGCAGAAGGTGCCGGTGCCTTGCCACTGGCGGCAGTCCTCAAAGACAAGAGCATAAAAGGAAAAACAGTCTGTCTTGTCAGCGGCGGCAATATCGACGCCGACATGATGTCGACCATCCTTGCCGGCAAGACTCCTTAAACCGCGCTGGCGCAGAAGCGCCTCAATCACTTACTCGATGTTATTGTGCGCCCCGTCGCACAGGGGTTGCCCGGCAGTTTGCTTGCAGGCGCAGAAAAACTTGCGGCCGTCCTCGGTGGCTTCGTACTTCATGGGAGTAAACCCGGTATCGGCATGGGAGCCGTCACAGAAAGGCTGGTTTTCGCTGAGGCCGCAACTACACCAGAAATAGCTTTTGCCCGCTTCAACTTCTACGGGAATGGGGCTCTTTTGTGCGACTTTTGCTTTATCCATGTTACCGTCCTCGGGATGATTAATTGTGAATTAGGGCCTCGGTACAACTTTCAACGTTAAATAGTGTCCCACTATGCTGGAACATGCAAGTTACTCACCGTTAGCCACCATAAGATAGCTTGCTTTCCATGTAAAATACCTCAGCATCTTATCCCGGAAAACAGCTACAATATGCACCAGCTAAAAAGAGAGCAGTAAGTTGCGAGCCGAATCTGAAATTGTCGCCGGCACCAGTGCCGAAACCGGTCAATCCACCCTTGACCGCAAGCTTGAAGTGTTTGCAGGAGAGAAAGGGCAACAATTACTGACTTCACTGCAACGCGGCCTGGAAAAGGAAGGCCTGCGCGTCATGCCCGATGCCAGCCTGGCACAGACCGGGCACCCGGCTGTACTCGGCTCTGCCCTGACCAATCCCTGGCTCACCACCGACTTCAGCGAATCCCTGTTTGAATTCATCACGCCGATCTTTAACACCATCGACGGCATGCTGGATTACCTGCGTGACATCCATGCGCTGGCCGCGCGTAATCTTGGCGATGAACGAATCTGGGCTGCCAGCATGCCCTGCATATTGCCGGGGGATGATGAGATTCCCATCGCCCAGTACGGCACCTCCAACAGCGCGCGCATGAAAACCACCTATCGTGTTGGTCTTGGCCATCGCTATGGTCGCGCCATGCAAACGGTGGCGGGTATACACTACAACTTTTCCATGCCGGCCGAGTACTGGCAGGCAAGTTTTGAAAAGGACCACGGCCGAGCGCACGCATCCGAGAGCGAGTTACAGCAGTACATCAACGTTCGCTACCTGGAACTCATAAGAAATTTTCGCCGCAACTACTGGCTGCTGATTTACCTGCTCGGCGCCGCACCCTGCTTTGACCGCAGCTTCATACAGGGGCGTGAGCATCGCATGGACAGCCTTGGCGAGAAGGATCTTTACCTGCCCGATGCCACGTCACTGCGCATGGGCGACCTTGGCTACCAGAGCGAAGCGCAGAAATCCCTGTTTGTTTGCTACAACGATCTCGAAACCTACATCACGACACTGGGCGAAGCCCTGCACATATCCTATCCCGAGTACGAGAAGATAGGCGTAGTGGTGGACGGTGAATACCAGCAGCTATCCACCGCCCTGCTGCAGATTGAAAATGAGTTTTATTCCCCTATTCGCCCGAAGCGGGTGACACAGCGGGGCGAGACGCCGCTGCGTGCGCTGGCTGACAGGGGCATTGAATACGTGGAAGTGCGCTGTCTTGATATCAACCCCTTCATGAGCCTGGGTATCGACGCGGAAACCATACGCTTCCTCGATGCCTTCCTGCTTTTTTGCCTGAGCAGTGAAAGCACCCTGTGCGACCAGGAGGAGTTTGCCAACATCTCTGAAAACCAGGCGCGTATCGTTAACCAGGGGCGCGACCCGGATATCCAGGTCTATTGTGGCAAGAAGGAAATCGCCATGCGTGAATGTGCGCGGCACATGCTGGACGGGATCGCCCGGGTGGCCGGCCTATTTGACCAGGCCCATGGTACAAGCCAGTACCGCGACAGCGTGGACAGGCAAAAAGCAAAGATTGATGACGTCAGCCTGACCCCGTCTGCACAGATACTGGCCGAGATGCATGACAACAACGAATCCCACATCGACTTCACCCAGCGCAAGACCAGCCAGTTTGCATCGGAATTCGCCAACTTCGATCTCGATACTGATATTGAGCAAGCCCTGCTCTCCCAGGCCGAGCAATCTCACCAGGACCAGGCTGCACTTGAAGCTGACCAGTCCACCAGCTTTGAAGACTTTCTCGCTGCCTATTTCAATCAGTAAGTAACTTGATCTAAATCAAGCAGGCGCCCTTGAGCTTGCGGCGAAGTCCCCTATATTGTTATTAAGCAGTCCAATTTACTGGAACCGGAGGTGTGAAATGTCTCATCAATTAATCACCGTTTTTCTTGCAGCGCTTTGCCTTGTCATGCTCGGTGCCTGCACCCAGGAACGCACTTCCGGCGTCGGCCTTGTGCTGCCCGAGGGCACCGTTGAAGATGGCAAGGCCACCTTTGTTGAACTGGGTTGCGTTTATTGCCATAGTGTCCCCAACGTTGAACTGGCCGAAGCAGAATTCCCCATCGAGGAAGAACCCCTGCTGGTGCTGGGCGGCAAGGTGCACAAGGTAAAGACCTACGGTGAACTGGTGACTTCCATAGTCAACCCGGACCACGTGATCGCCACGATGTACCGGGAAAGGCTCAAGTCCTACGAAGTGGAGGATGAAGATATAGTCTCACCCATGCCGATATTTAACGATGAAATGACCGTTTCACAATTGATCGACCTGGTGACTTTTCTTGATGCCCATTATGAACAGATGCTGCCGGAGTACATTAGCCACAGGCACGGCTTCGGTAATTACTAGGGCGCTATGCAGCGCGCTCCTTGGGCTGGCACTCACCACGCCAGTCCATGCAGAGTTAAAAGGTGAACCCGGCGCCATTGACCTGGCCGATCGCATGCTGGAAAGCATCGGCGGTAAGGCGCTGTGGGCAAAGATCCGCACGCTCTATGTCATAGAAAAATCCCGCTCGGAAAAAGGCGATGGCATCATCGGCGAGTTCTGGCGTGACCTGCAGTATCCAAGGGAATCCTACACCCTCAACAACCGCCGCGACATCATCATTCGCACCTGGTGGAACAAGCAGGGTTTCTGGCAAACCCTCAACGGCCAGGTTAATCATCGGCTCAACCCCAAGCTGCACCAGGACGCGCTGGATTACTGGCACGGCGAGATCTACGTCATGTATCATCGTCTTGCCCGCGGTGATGACAGCCTGACATTGACCAAGGTCGACAACCGCGCCTTTACCGTGTTTGATGAAATACTCAAGCGCGAACTGGGTACCTTCTGGGTCAATGACGACGATGAGCTTTATCGCTGGCGTCACGAGGATGGCACTGAGTACATCTACGGCCCGCATCGTTCCTTTGGAGATATCAGCTTTCCTGACTGGGGCACAAACGTGGATGGCACCTGGTCGTTCTACTACACCGAGGTTCGCTGGTCACCGGATGAGCCGCCGGTGTCGTTTGAAGCACCGCAGTAAGCCCCTTTTAAAAAAAAGAAACCCCGCCACGGGGGACGGGGAAAGTTCGCACTTAGCGGGAATCGTATTGCTGCATGAATTGGGCGACGCCAGCAGCTGCCGGGAGCAACTCAAGCACCATGCGAGTAGGAGAAAACGGGTTTGCTTTACTCCAGCTAACCGCAGGCGTCTGGATTCAATCTTTACTTGTGACAGTTTTATTGCAATTCAGGTGCCATGATCTTAACTGGCTGATTTTTATCATTTTTCGATTTTCACTCCCTGTTCAGCCTGCCAGCTGGCGTAATAATTCCCCTTACTTTGTCTCCTGTCACAGACACTTTTGTCACGCCAGCGACGCTTTCATTGACGCAGGTCAATACCCGATTCCATGGCCGCAATAGTATTAATACTAACGAGGACAATTGAGGACATGGTTATGAAACAAATCATGATACTGGTGCTGTGCCTGTTACTGGCGCCGCTCGCCCACGCCGCCATGGCAGAACCTGCCACGCTCCGCAGTGAAGAGGGCACGATTCGGGACACCACCAACACCGTACTGGAGCAGCTTGAAGCCCAGCGCGAGAGGTTAAAATCAGACCCGGCCTATATCCAGGAACTGGTGCGCGAGCTCATCGTGCCACACTTTGACTTTGCGCTGATGTCGCAACTGGTGATGGGGCGCTACTGGAGTAAATTTGATCTCAGGCAGCAGCAGTGCTTTATCGCCGGCTTTCGCAACATGCTGGTGGAACGCTACGCCTACATCCTGCTGAGCTATGACCAGCATGAAATTCGCTACGATGCCCCCGAGGATATCGGCTCCCAGGGACTGCGCCTGGTGAGGCAGACCGTCAGCCGCGAGGGCGCGAAACCCCTGCCCATCGAGTACGCCATGGAACGCATGGATGATGAGTGGAAAGTGGCTGACCTGATCATCGACGGCATCAGCCTGGTGCGCAGTCACCGCGGCATGTTCCAGAGCCGCGTCATGGCGCAGGGCCAGGACTTCTTCCTGGAGAGTTTCAGCGAATGCGCTGACCTGTAGAATACGGGAAAATTAAACTCTCACCGGGCCCGCGTGGTGAAAACACGTCTCCTGTTTCTTTACCAGTACCTGGTATACCGGCAGCCTGTTGTGGTGCTGCTGTTACTGGCACTACTGGCGCTGGCCAGTGCCTGGCAGGCGCGCAACTTTGAGCTGGATGCTTCCGGCGAATCGCTGGTGCTGGAAAATGATCCGGATCTCAACTACTACCGCGAGGTGCGCGAGAACTACGGCACCGATGAATACCTGGTGGTCACCTACACGCCTCGCGACGAGCTGCTCAGCTTTGAATCCCTGGCAGGGCTGCAGGCCCTGAGGGACGCCTTCCTGCAAATGGACAGCATCGATAAGGTCAATTCCATCCTTGATGCGCCGGTGATTTACCAGTCAGGCATGCGCCTTTCTGAACTTGGCCAGGGGCTGCAGTCACTCAGGGATGAAAACATCGACCGCGCACTGGCACGCCGCGAATTTGCCACCAATCCATTTTATCGCGAGCTGCTGGTCAGCGCCGACGGCAGGACCACCGCGCTGCAGTTGATATTCCGCTTTGATGAGAAACAGTATGCTCTGCTTGAGCAGCGACGCCAGCTGCTATCGATTGAACAGGGCTTAAATGCGGAGCAGACGAAGCAGCTTGAAGCATTGCGACTTCAAATCAAGCAGCACAACAGCGCCATGCTGGCATCACGCACGTCGGATATTGAGCGGGTGCGCGAGATCATGGATACGCAAAGACACCGCGCACAAATGTACCTCGGTGGTATACCCATGATCACCAGCGACATGATTCGCTTTATTCGTCATGACCTGGTGACCTTTGGGATCGGTGTGCTGGTTTTCCTGCTGTGTATCCTTGCCTGGTTTTTTCGGCAGCTGCGCTGGGTCATGCTGCCGCTGCTATGCTGCCTGCTCACCGCGATTGGCATGCTGGGCTTCCTTGGCAGCGTTGGCTGGCGTATCACGGTGATTTCCTCCAACTTCATTTCCATCCTGCTCATCATCACCCTGTCACTTTGCGTGCACATCATCGTGCGCTTTCGCGACCTGCAGCTGGAGAAACAGCAGGCCAGTCACATGGAGATCACGCGCGAGGCCATCGCATCCATCGCACGACCCTGCTTTTACACCATCCTCACCACCATCGTCGCCTTTGCTTCCCTGGTGGTCAGCGGTATTCGCCCGGTCATCGACTTTGGCTGGATCATGATCATCGGCCTCAGCTTTGCCTTCGTGGTTTGCTTTACCCTCATCCCGGCCTCACTCAGCCTGGTGCAGGCGGCCAATATGCCACCCTCTCGAGACTTTACCCGCAGCTTTACCCTTTGGCTTGCGGGCACGGTGCGGCGCGCTCCCCTGCTGATTATCGTTGGCAGTATCGTTATTGCACTGGCACTTGGCGCCGGCATGTCCCGGCTCAAGGTGGAAAACCGCTTTATCGATAACTTCAAGCCGAGTACCGAGATCTACCAGGGCATGACCGTCATCGATCAGCAGCTGGGTGGCACCACGCCACTTGAGATCATCATTGATGCGGACAGCGCATTCACCTCGCAGGACGATGAAGTAGCCACAGAAGATGACGAATTTGATGCGTTCTTTCTTGACGATGACAGCGAAGACGTTGACCCCGGCTACTGGCTCAACCCGACACAGATGGACATCATCCATCGCCTGCAGGCCTTTCTTGAAGAACAGCCGGTGGTGGGCAAGGTGTTGTCCATTGGTACCGTGGTGCGTATCGCCGAGCACCTTAACCAGGAACCGCTGGATGCCTTTGAGCTGGCGCTGATACACCGGCGCATCCCGAATGAGATCTCGGACGATCTTATAAAACCCTACCTCTCTGGAGACACCAACCAGGTTCGCTTCAGCGCCCGTGCCATTGAGTCGGATCATTCATTAAACAGGCAGGAATTACTCGCCGCCATTAACGACTTTATTGACAATGAGCTGGGGCTTGAAGCCGGCCAGGCCCGTATCACCGGCATGCTGGTGCTTTATAACAACATGCTGCAAAGCCTGTTTCGTTCGCAGATCCTCACCCTCGGTGCGGTGCTGCTGGCGGTGTTCCTGACTTTCTTTGTGCTGTTTCGCCAGTTCAACCTGGCGCTGCTTGGCATCATTCCCAATATTTTCTCGGCTGTACTGATCCTTGGCATCATGGGCTGGCTGAGAATCCCGCTGGACATGATGACCATCACTATTGCTTCTATCACCATCGGCATCGCGGTGGATGACACCATCCACTACATTCATCGACTCAAGCATGAATTTCCAAATCACGATGACTACGCCGCGTTAATCAGCCGCTGCCATGGCAGCATCGGCAAGGCCATGTATTACACCTCCGTGGCTATCGTTTTTGGCTTTGGCTTACTGGTCATGTCCAACTTTATTCCCACCATCAACTTTGGACTGATGACGGGCGTGGCCATGCTGGTGGCGCTTGCCGGTAACCTGCTGCTGCTACCGGCAATGGTGCTGGTGTTCAGGCCGGTGATTGTTGCTGAAGACGATAACGACTGATCGTTCTTTATTTCACCGGGATATAAAGAGAGG
>CAZXDV010000020.1:0-10750 GCA_964639535.1 uncultured Enterobacteriaceae bacterium
TTTACGATGCGCTTATGCAGGCCGGAAAGGACAGTGGCATTGCCAATTTTGGTCTTTATGCAGTCAACAGCCTGCGCATGGAAAAGGCCTATCGTGCATGGGGCTCGGAACTCACCAACGAGGTCAACATGCTTGAAGCAGACATGGAGCGCTTCCTGAAACTGGAGAGAGAGGATTTTAGCGGGCGCGAGGCAACACTGCTTGCACAGGATAAAGATAAGCGTTTCCAGTTGATCTATTACGAAGTGGATGCGACGGATTCTGATGTGCGCGGAGGTGAACCGATTTTTGACGGCGATACCTGTATTGGAGTGACCACCTCCGGTGCCTTTGGTCATGCGGTTCAAAAGAGCCTGGGCTTTGGCTACGTGGAACCGCGCTACGCCGCTGAGGGTAGCGTGGTAGAGCTGGGTTTACTTGGCGAGCGAATCAAGGCCACCGTGACCAGGGACCCTGCTTACGATCCGGATAATGTTCGCCTGAGAGCCTGATACCGATGGCACATCTTCCCACACAGGCCCGCGTCGTTATTATTGGTGGTGGAGTTATCGGCTGTTCCATCGCCTATCACCTGGGAAAGCTCGGCTGGTCAGACGTGGTTTTGCTGGAGCGACAGCAGCTTACCAGCGGAACCACATGGCATGCTGCTGGCCTGATAGGCCAGCTGCGCCAGTCCATCAACATGACTCAACTGGCACGCTATACCAGCGAACTTTACCATGGGCTTGAGAGGGAAACCGGCCAGGCAACGGGTTATCGCCAGTGTGGTTCCATGTCCCTCGCAACCACGGAAGCGCGTTTTGAGGAATTAAAACGAAATGCCTCAATGGCAAAGGTGTTTGGTCTTGAAGTAAACGTTATCGGCATCGAGGAAATTTCCGAATTACACTCCCTTTGTAATACCGAGGACGTACTGGGCGGTATTCATATTCCTTCAGATGGTTATGGTAACGCGGTCGATATTACCCAGGCCCTGGCAAAAGGCGCAAAGAACGCCGGTGTTGAGATATTTCAAAACACTCTCGTCACTGCGATCAACCATGACAATGAGAAAGTCACTGGTGTCAGCACAGAGCAGGGAGAGATAAAGGCCGATTATGTTGTTATCGCCGGCGGCATGTGGTCGAGAGACCTGGCCGCAAGTATTGGTGTCAACCTGCCACTGCAAGCCTGCGAACATTACTACACCTTGTTTGAATCGGTGGAGGGGCTGCACCCCGGGTTACCGGTGCTGCGTGATTACGATGCATGCACCTACTACAAGTATGACGCTGGCAAGTTACTGGTGGGTGCCTTTGAACCCCGGGCAAAAGCCTGGGGTATTGAAGGTATACCGGATGATTTTTGCTTTGATGAAATTGCCGGGGACTTTGAACACTTTGAGCCAATACTGGCGGATGCCATGGAGCGTATCCCGGCACTGCAGGATGCGGGTATTCAGAAGTTTTTCTGTGGTCCTGAAAGCTTCACCCCCGATGTTCGCTATCACCTTGGACCTGCGCCTGAGCTGGATAACTGCTTCGTGGCTGCCGGCCTTAACTCCATTGGATTACAGTCGGCCGGGGGCGTTGGCAAGGTCATCGCGGAATGGATGCGTGACGGGGAACCTCCCATGGATCTCTGGAGCGTGGATGTCAGGCGTAACATGCCTTTTCAAAGTAACAGGAAGTACCTTCAGGAACGTGTTACTGAAAGCCTGGGCCTTCTCTACGCCACGCACTGGCCATACCGGCAGTACGAAACCTCGCGAAATGTTCGAACTTCAGCGCTGCATGAGCGACTGGCCGCTCGCGGTGCCTGCTTTGGTGAAGCCTTTGGCTGGGAGCGGGCAAACTGGTATGCACCTCAAGGTGTTGAAGCGGTTTACGAATACAGCTATGGGCGTCAGAACTGGTTTGAACACTCCGCCCGGGAACACATCGGCGTACGGGAGAATGTTGGACTGTTTGATCAGTCATCCTTTGCCAAGTTCCGCCTTGAAGGTCGTGATGCCCTGCAGGTCATTAACCAGGTATCCGCCAATGATATGGATGTCGCACCGGGCAGGCTGGTGTACACCCAGTGGTTGAATAACAGGGGTGGCATAGAAGCAGATCTCACCGTAACGCGCCTGTCCGAGGAAGCGTTTCTTATCGTCACCGCTGCAGAAACTGAAATACGGGATTTTTACTGGCTGAAAAGCAGCATGCCCACCGGGGCTAACTGCGTGTTAACCAATGTCACCTCTTCCATGGGCGTCATTTCCATCATGGGACCACGGTCACGGGAACTGCTGCAGTCACTCACGCCGGCAGACATGAGCCACGAGGCATTTCCCTTTGCTACCAGCCGGGAAATTGAGCTGGGCTACGGCATTGTACGTGCGTCCCGCATTACCTTTGTGGGTGAGCTGGGCTGGGAGCTCTATATACCCACGGAATTCATGCGCGGTGTCTACGATGTCATCGTTGAGGCCGGTGAGGGGTTTGACCTTGTCCACGCCGGTTACCATGCGCTTAACTCCCTGCGCATGGAAAAGGCCTACCGTCACTGGAGCCACGACATTACCGACGAGGATACGCCATTGGAAGCGGGGCTCGATTTTACCGTGAAGTTTAACAAGCGAGCCGGCTTTACCGGTCTTGACGCATTGTTAGAGCAAAGAGAGCAGGGTGTACGCAGACGCCTGCTGCAGTTCAGGTTAAAAGACCCCGAACCACTGCTTTATCACAACGAACCCGTATGGAGAAATAACATACTAGTGGGCCACATCACCTCAGGTGCCTATGGTCATTCCCTCGGTGGCTATATTGGTCTTGGTTACGTTGATCTTGAAGCAGCCGGTCTTGAACCAGGTGCTGATGCAGCCAGTATTCTTGATGCAGAATATGAAATCGAAGTGGCCTGCGAACGTTTTGCCGCCGAGGCTTCGTTGAAACCTATGTATGACCCGGAAAATAAACGTATTCGAGTTTAAGGCGTAGGGTCGAATTCATTCGACCAACTTAATGGCGGAATAAATTACGTCCTTCGCTCCGTCAACGGTAAATCCATGTACCACTACTCCGCCTTACGAATTCCTTGAATCGCACCAGCTCGGAAACTGTTTATACAGTAATCGTGCGATCTTAAACTGGTGACTGCGAAGCTGATTCGCACCAATGCGTCAGTTTTCTTATCTGCCCATCGCTTCCCGTGACAGGAAGATAGGAAACTGCTCCCTTACCGCCGCATCTGTTTCGTCCGAGATATGCTTTGGGAAATAGCTCGAAAGGATTTCCTTCTTTTTCTCGATTGCCCGTTCAAGTAATACCGGCTTGCCTTTTTCTTCCCACACGTTGGGACTGTCACGGTCACCAAAATCCGGGTAGATATATTCGCTTTGCATTATTTTCAGTGTTTCGTCTGAACCCAGGTAATGACCGGTACCACCGAGGCAAACATCCTTTACATTTTCAAAACTGAGGGATTCAGGAGAAACTTCAATACCCCGTGTCGTGCGAAGTATTGCGCCGAGGACGTCGTTATCGATCAACAGGCTTTCCGGGCAGGTACCCAACAGGCTGGCATACATACCGGCTGATTCATACACGATGTTGGCACCGGAGAGTGCCGCTGGTAGCAGGGTGTAGGCACGTTCTGCACCCCCCTGGTAATCGGGAAATTTTGAGTCCGTCATGCCACAGGCAGTGCCAAAAGGCAGGTCATAGTAATTTCCCATCTGTGCGCAGGCTGCAGACAACAGGCCCTGTTCCGGCGACCCGCCGCTCATGGCGCCGGTACGAAGATCGGACACAAAGGGCCAGGCCCCGACAATGGCCGGTGCGCCGGGCTTGATGGCATTGACATAAACAAGACCGCCGAGACACTCCGCCATGGCCTGGGAGACCGCCCCGGCAAGATAGGCCGGCGTCGTTGCGCCTGCCTGCCCGGCAGATAAAAGCAGTACCGGCATGCCACCTTCCACTGCCACGCGCAGACACTCCAGTGCATCGGTGGCAAACTTCATCGGCGGCACGACAAAGCAGTTGGATTGGCTGACAAAAGGCCGCGCTCTCCAGGCTTCTTCACCGCCGGCAATGACGTGAAGCATTTCCAGGGATTTTTCCAGGTGAGTGTAGTGGGTCCAGCTGGCACCAGCATGCTTTTTCGTCCCGGCGACGCAATTGTAGGTGGTGTTGAGGTCCATCTCGTAGTTGTCTTCCACATCGCGTAGTACACAGGTGCGCTGGAACATGTGAATATGCTCACAGGTGTCTGCAATGCGCGCCATGTCGTAGAGATCCTGTGCCAGGGAGTCCCGGTACAGGTTATTTTCAGGATCCGCAATCATTACCGCGGCGCCGGCGGTGGAGAAATGTACGCGTTTACCACTGACGACAAGGTCGTGAGCAGGATCCTGGGCGTAAAGAACGAGATTACGCTGCGCCAGTCCCAGTGCCTTCTCGACAACTGCACGCGGCATACGCAGGCGGCCGTCATCACCAAGAACCGCACCAACAGAGGTACAGGTTTCTATGCAGTGGGGTGTGGCATCGGCGAAGCCGATTTCTTCGAGAATACGATAGATGTTGGCATTAATGGCCTCCATGTCGCCGTCCGACAGGGGCCTGTACTGGCCACCCAGTTCGCCCGGGTGGACCGGCTTGATGTGCTCTGCAAGCGGTGCGCTTCTTAGTGCCTGGCGTGCCGCTCTGCCACCGGATCGTCTAGCCATGTTGAATTCACCCCCGTCTACCTCGCACTTCTTCTAAAGGCCCTGTGCTAATTGCTCGACTGCAGTTTCGATGGCGTAGCAGGCCTGGTCGATATCTTTCCTGTCCAGTGCCAGTGAAGCGTAATACTTACTGTCGGCCTTGAGAATACCCTGTTCCCTCAGCAGCTTGTTAAACTGGCGACTCGTCTCGCTGTTTGCATCCAGGCAGTCACGATAATCTTTTACATTATTTTTGGTAAAAACGACATCAAAAAGTACCGGGTCACCAACGATTTGATGCGCTATACCTGCCTTGCCCAGGGTTGCTGCCAGTGTATCCATGATGGCCTGGCCGTTGGCACGTAATTGTTCATAGCTGCCTTCGCGCTTTAACACTTCCATGGTTTTAAGACCGGCAACCGCGGCGAGCGGATTCCCGCTCAGGGTACCTATTTGGTAGGTGGAATTTTGCTTACCCACCTTGCCGACGTCAAAGTGGTTCATGATTTCCTGCCTGCCCGCGATGGCGGCAAGTGGAAGCCCACCGCCGATGACCTTGCCAAGGGTACACAGGTCCGGTGTCACACCGTAGTACTCCTGTGCACCTCCATAGGCCAGGCGAAAACCGGTAACCACCTCATCAAAGATCAGCACGATGCCGTGCTTTTGCGTTTCTTCACGCAGCATTTCGAGAAAGCCAGGTGCAGGAGGCACGATGCGCTGCAGGGGCTCAACAATGACACAGGCAATGTCATCGGCATGTTGTTGCATCAGTTCTTTTGCGTAATCCATGTCATTAAAAGGCGCAATAAGCATGTTAGCTCGCACGGCCTCTGGAATACCGGCACTGTCCGGCACCGCTTGCGGAAAGTCTTTCAACTCTTTTGGGGCCAGGCTCATTAATGCTTCACCGGACATGCCGTGATAGCCGCCTTCGAACTTGATGATTTTATCGCGGCCGGTAAAGGCCCGGGCCAGTCGCATTGCATACATGTCCGCCTCGCCGCCGGTGCTGACGTAGCGAAGCTGATCTGCGCAGGCCACGGTAGTGCATATCTCTTCAGCCAGCTGCAGGCCTTCCTGGTTGTTGGCAAAGAAGGTCATGCCACGATCCAGCTGGGTCTTGATAGCTTTCACCACCTCCGGGTGCCCATGCCCCAGCAGCATGGGACCCGAGCCAATCAGGAAATCAATATATTCCCTTCCCTCGGTGTCCCAGACACGACTACCCTTGCCATGGCTGATGAATACACCCGGGTCATAATTACCAAAGCCACCCGCAGGCAGGACCTTGCTGGCACGTTCCCGGATTGCAGAATTTTCATTCATGGTGCTCATGACGAGACCGCCGTTTCCTCGACAGTGGCCGCATCTGTACGTGGCAAAAGGCTGTCAGGATCATAGGCTGGTTTATCAAGTACAGTCGCCGTTCTTGCCTCACCCATGATCATCACCTCCAGCTTTGTTCCCGCAGCAGCGGCCTCCGGTTTTACATAGGCAAACGCAAGAATGCTGCCAACGGTGTGCCCGTAAACGATAGAGCTTGTGGTGCCAACAACCCTGTTATCCATTAATACTGCCTCACCCCCGTGCCCGTCGGTCTCGCCGTTGGCATCGATGGAAAGGTAAACGCAAAGCCAGGGCAGCGAATTGGCAAGGCTTTGCTCGGTGGCAGCCTTTCCATGAAACTCGCCCTTGTCCATTTTCACAAAGCGCATGACATCCGCTTCGGGCAGTGTCACCTCGTTGGTGAGTTCACCGGCACCTTTAAAGCCCTTTTCCATGCGCATGACGTTCATGGCGAAGGAACCATAGTCGACAATGTCCACGGCCTCACCTGCTTTCCAGAGTGCGTTGTAAACGGCCAGCATGTTTTCCCTCGGTCCATGAAACTCCCAGCCCAGTTCACCGGTGTAGGAAACGCGAAGTGCCCAGGCCCTGTTACCGGCGATACTTATTTCCTGCGCGCTGAGCCAGCGAAAATCTGCATTGCTCAAACTGGATTCGGTCACCTGTGACAGGACATCCCGTGCTGCCGGCCCTTGAAGGGTCAGTGCCTGCCAGTTACTGGAAAGATTCTCGATGCTTATCTCTTCCTGCTGTTGATGCAGGGCAAGGTGATCCAGCAGGCGTTGTTCAAAAAAGGCTGCACAGGTCAGGTAGTAGTCATTCTCCCCCAGTCGGGCGATGGTGACCTCGACTTCAATACGTCCACGGTGATTGAGAAGATGAGTCAATATGATGCCGCCGGTCTTCTTCGGCAAGGTATTGGGAATAAGTCGATCGAGGAACTGCGTGGCACCGGGACCGGATACGCGCACCTTGGTAAAAGCGGAAATGTCCATGATACCCACGCTCTTCCTGACCGCGGCCACCTCCGCACCAACAATGTCGTGCACCACGTTGCGACGAAATGAATACTGGTCTTCAGCAGCCATACCTTGCGGGGCAAACCAGCGTGGTCGCTCGTGGCCATAGACTTCTTCGAAAACGGCGCCTTTTGCTTTTAGCTGCTCGTAGAGCGTGCTGGGTTTTACTGGTCTACCCTCAAGACGATTCAAATGGGGAAAGGGAATCTCGTGGCGCAGGCAGTAATCTTCCTTTGCCTTGATGACCTGCCAGTCTTTCGTGGCGTAATCACCAAAGCGCCGCGGGTCAAATTCCCTCATTGAGATGTCAGCGGCTCCGTGCACCATCCAGTTTGCCAGCTCGCGGGTGAGGCCGGGACCCCAGCCGATGCCTATCTGCGTGCCGCAGCAGCACCAGTAGTTCTTAACGCCAGGGGCAGGTCCAATGAGGGGGTTGCCATCAGGTGGATGGGAAATGGCACCGTGAATTTCAGTCTTGATACCCAGTTCAGCAAGAATGGGCATGCGGTCAAGGGCGTTCTCAAGCCATGGCATGATGCGATCGTAATCTGCGGCAAATAATTCGTTTTCCGCTTCCCAGGGGCAATGATCAATCCAGGTGGCATTTGGATTGGCTTTTTCATAGATGCCAATAAGGCCCGACTTTTGTTCCATGCGAATGTAGCCGGACACCAGGCGGTCATCCCTTACTACGGGTAATTCAGCTGTAAGTTCCTGGAATTCCGGTACCGTGTCGGTGACAAAATAGTGGTGCGTCATCGATGTCATGGGTAATTGCAGCTGGTTCCATTCGCCCATCTGGCGCGCATAGGTGCCACCGGCATTGACCACGTGTTCACAAAGGATGTCGCCTTTCTCAGTACTGACTTTCCACTCACCGTTGTCCATTTGAGTCACGCCAGTGGCGCGACAGCGGCGAATAATCCTCACGCCAAGTTGCCGGGCACCGGCAGCAAGGGCCTGGGTGACACCGGACGGGTCAACGTGGCCATCTTCCGGTGTATGCAGGGCGCCGATGACGCCTTCGATATTATAAAAAGGATGCAACTGTTGAATGCGCTGGGGGTCTACCAGTTCCATGGGAAAGCCAAGAGACCTGCCAACGCTGAGGGTGTGTCGCAACCAGTCCATCTCGTCCTCTGTATAAGCGAGACGCAGGGAGCCGCAACCATGCCAGGTAACGGACTGGCCGGTTTCTTTCTCAAGCAGGCCGGAATAGAGATCGATGTTGTAACCGACGCATTTTCCGAGGCCAAAACTGGAGGTGGAGTGGGTGATCTGGCCTGCGGCGTGCCAGGTAGAGCCGGAGGTGAGCTCGGCTTTCTCAAGCAGGACAACATCACTCCAGCCGGCGTGGGCGAGGTGATAGGCGAGGCCACAGCCCATGATGCCGCCACCGATGATGACGACACGTGACTGGGATGGAAAATCGTTGTTTTTACTGGAGGACATGGGCTAAAAAATGACTTATTTCACATGGGTTTAGAACGGATGGACATGCTAATCGACTATTTATACAATTGTCAACGATGAATGAAACAAATGTACCATTAGCCACAGAAGAGGCCACCGTGAAGGTGCTGCGACAGCTTTCCGAGGGGCTCGCGGATCTCACCCCGGAGACGCGCAAGGCGGCCACCTACATACTGGAAAACCCCAACGACGTGGGAGTGAGTTCCATACGGGAAATCGCGGAGGCTGCCCAGGTCAAACCTAATTCCTTTGTGCGCATGGCGCGAAGTTTTGGTTTTGACGGCTACGAGAAATTCAGGGAGCTGTTCAGGGAAGAAATTCGACAGGGTGGTCCCAACTTTCCTGACAGGGCGCGCTGGTTACAGTCCCTGTCCTCGGGTGAAGAACTGGACAAGCTTTACGCAGGCATGGTGACATCATCTATCGCCAATATTGAGAATACCTTCACCGCGATTGATGCAGCCAGTATCAAGGCGGCCGCCGATGCTATCGTGGCGGCACGTCATACCTATGTGCTGGGTGTCGGTATCAATCATAGCCTGGCGCGCAATTTTGCCTACCTGGCAGACATGGCCATCGACAACGTCATCGCCATTCCGAGAGAAGGTAACCTTGCCATCGATGATCTTGCCTTCAGCGGCCCCGATGATGTTCTGCTGGCCATGACCTTTAAGCCCTATCGTACAGAGGTGCTTGAAGCGGTGGAAATTGCACGGCAACAGAAAAGTGTCGTAATTGGAATATCAGACAGCCCGGCATCGCCTATCATTGCCGACAGCGAACACAGTTTTGTTGTGCATACGGATACCCTGCAGTTTTTTCCGTCCATTGGCGCGGCTGCGGCACTACTGGAAACCCTGATGGCTTTCGTCATTGCTGATGCCAGCCCGGACGTGATTGCCAACATTCAACGTTTTCATGAACGACGAAAAGCCCTGGGCATATACAAGGGTGACGTGTGAGGATTGAAGTTTATGAGTGAGAGTATTTTAGCCCTGGAACCGAGCCTGTACACAGACCCGGAGATTTTTCGCCGGGAACAGGCGAGTGTGCTTGCAAAGACCTGGCAGTTTGCCGGGCACGTGTCCCAGCTTGAGAAACCCGGAGATTACTTTACCTGCGAGGTGGCGGGTGAAAATATTGTTTGCCTGAAAGACGAGTCCAATGAAATCCGTGCTTTTTACAACGTGTGCCAGCATCGTGCTCACGAGCTTGTTAATGGTAGTGGTTGTAGTCGACTCCTGGTTTGTCCTTACCATTCCTGGTCCTACGAGTTAAATGGCAGGTTAAAATCAGCACCGAATTCCGAGACTACTGCGACTTTTGATCGCAGTAAGATTGCACTGAAAGAAGTCAGGCACGAAGTTTTTCTTGGGTTTATCTTTATTAATCTCGATCCGGGTACGCGACCCATGGATGAGTGGTATCCAGGGGTAAGGGAAGAGCTTCTTCCCTATGTGCCTGGCATTGAACGTTTGAAACCTGTCCTGTGGAATGACATTCCCGAGAACTGTAACTGGAAGGTTTCCATTGAAAACTATTCCGAATGTTATCACTGTCCGGTTAATCACCCGGCCCTGATGAGTGGCGTGGTGAAACCCGAAACCTATGACATACAACCCCAGGGGCATTGCCTGCGTCACAAGACCGAATGCCAGAACCTGGATAAGATGAGTTATGAAATTGACCTGGATTCAAATGAGTATGCTGGCAAATACTCTACATGGTACCTGTGGCCCATGTTTTCCTTCCAGGTCTATCCCGGCAATATCCTTAACACCTATCACTGGCGAACTGACCGCCATGACAGGGTTACCGTAACCCGCGGCTGGTTTACCGAGGGTGGCGAAGAATCAAAAACCATTCGCGAACTGGCACAGCAGGATCTTGATACTACCGTGGCAGAGGACATTGGGCTTGTAGAGTCGGTAAACCGGGGGCTTCACAGTCGTGGTTACGAGGCTGGCCAACTTGTAATCGATCCGGCGGGTGGCCTTCGTTCCGAGCATTCGCTGCACGCCATGCAAAACTGGTACAGGGAGCTCCTGTGAGCAATGAGGTAAAAACTTACTGGCAGAATTTTATTGATGGTGAGTTTGTCGATGGTAGTGCCGATAACATTGATGTACTGAATCCTGCTACTGGCGAGAAGCTTGCTGAACAGGCCTGTGCCAGCGTCGACGACATTGATATTGCTGTGCAAGCTGCCGCACGTTGCCATGAGAGTGGCGTG
>CAZXDV010000020.1:10850-22778 GCA_964639535.1 uncultured Enterobacteriaceae bacterium
CGACGACATTGATATTGCTGTGCAAGCTGCCGCACGTTGCCATGAGAGTGGCGTGCTAAGCGACATGCGACCGGTGGAAAGGGGTCGCATGGTGCGAGCCATGGGCGTCTACCTTGTGGCGAACCGGGACGTGATTGCGCCACTTCTCACGCTTGAAAGCGGTAAGCCCCTGTGGGAAGCCTATCTCGAGGTGGACTCTGCTGCGCGTTATTTTGAATACTACGGTAACCAGGCGGAAACCCTTGAAGGTCGCTCCATACCCCTCGGCTCCTCCTACTTCGATTTTACCGTTTATGAGCCTTACGGCGTCTCCGCCCAGGTCATCCCATGGAACTACCCGCTGGAAATGGCAGCCCGCTCGCTGTCGGCTGCGCTTGCCACCGGCAACGCCTGCGTGGTGAAAACCCCTGAACTCGATCCACTATCTTCACACTATATTGCGCTCGCAGCCCAGGCTGCCGGTTTTGCCAGGGGCGCGGTGAACATTCTCTGCGGTGAAGGGGCGGTAGCCGGTGCTGCGCTGGTGTCACACCCAAAGGTGGACCAAATTGTTTTTACCGGCTCCGTGGCGACCGGAATTTCCATCGCCGAGGCCGCCGCGCGCAACGTGGTGCCCTGCGTGCTTGAGCTTGGCGGTAAATCCGCAGCGATAGTTTATGAGGACGCGGATCTCGATGCCCTTACTGGGAATGTACGCTGGGGAATATTTTTTAATGCCGGGCAGGTTTGCTCAGCCATGTCACGACTCATCGTGCACGAGTCGATTCACGACCAGGTGGTGGAAAAAATCACCGGTCTGGCGAAATCACTGTCTGTTGGCCCCGGTATTGAACGCGGAGAAGAAGGGGACAACATGGGTGCAATGGTATCCGAAAGCCAGCGCGACAGGGCAGCGCAGCTGTGCCAAAGAGCGGCAGAAGAAGGCGCGACCCTGGCGGCTGGCGGAGCGCCGATAGATGGACCCGGTTTTTTTCACGCACCAACGGTGATAAGTGATGTTTCGCCGCACATGGAAATCGCGCAAACGGAGGTGTTTGGACCGGTTATCTCGGTAATGAAATTCAGTAACACGGAAGAGGCCGTGGAAATAGCCAATGGCACTGACTACGGTCTCGTGGGTGGTGTTTTTTCCAATGACCTTGATCGTGCCATGTCCACGGCGAAGCAGATAAAGGCCGGGCAGGTGTTTATCAATGAATGGTATGCCGGCGGCGTGGAGACGCCATTTGGTGGGTACGGAAAGTCCGGCTACGGTCGCGAAAAGGGACGCGAGGCGCTTTGGAATTATGTACAGACAAAGAATATTGCAATTTCAATTCAACAGGGGAACTGATAATGGACAACATGTTTGATAAGGGGCTTGAGCAGCGTAAAGCCACGCTGGGAGCTGAATATGTAGAAAAGAACCTGGCGGCGGCGGATGATTTCACCCGACCTTTCCAGGAATCCATGACGGCATGGTGCTGGGGTTTTGGCTGGGGTGATGACACCATTGATGCCAAGACCCGCTCCATGATGAACCTTGCCATGATTGCGGCACTTGGCAAGATGCATGAATGGGAGATTCACTGCCGTGGCGCGATAAACAATGGTGTCAGTAAGGAAGAGATCCAGTCAATCATTCACGTGGTAGGTATTTACTGCGGCGTGCCCCAGGCACTGGAATGTTTTCGCAGCGCCAGGAAAGTACTGGAAGAAGAGGGCCTATTGTAACCGGGTTCCCGCCCCCGGGTAAGCAGCGTTCCCGGGCATGCTACGCGGGAATGACGAAATTGATGAGAGGGGGGTAAAAAATGATAGCCGAGAAAAAACTTAAAGATGCAGAACGCATAGTTCGCATTACCATGATCCTGATTTTACTCACCGCTGGTACCAGCAAGTTTTTTAGTGATGGCGGGTTTTTTGGCTATTACTCGCAGTTATTCCAGGGAGACCTGAGAATTAATTTGCCCGCGCCGCTGGTTAACCTGTTCCTGCAACTTGTGCCATTTATCGAAATTGGGCTTGGCCTGGCCCTGGTGGTTAATCTTCACAGGACCTATGTCGCCTATGCCTGGTTTGGTTTCATGCTCAGTCTTCTATTTGGACACTACATACTGCAGGAATGGTCGGCGGTAAACCAGATGCTGGACTATATTTTCCTTGGCCTGCTTTATCTCGTACTACCGCACCATGCCTCATGGCTCGGCAGGGGTGACCCAGCTGGCTAAAGCTCGCTTTTCAGGCCCCTGAAAAGGGGAAAGATCATCACCAGCAGCACGATGGTAAAAGGAAAGCCCGACGCGAGTGATAGCGCCTGCAGCGAGACCAGCCCTCCACCCATCAGCAAAGCGATAGCAATCAATCCTTCGAAACAGCACCAGAATATACGCTGAACAATTGGTGCGTCGATCATGCCGCCGGCGGTGATGGTATCCACAACGAGGGAGCCGGAATCCATGGAAGTGACAAAAAATACGATAATAAGAAAGATGGCGATAAGGGAAGTAAGGGCGGAAAAAGGCAGGAGTTCAAGAAACTTGAACATCGACAGTTCCGGTGACCAGTTTTCAACTATTTCTGTGACCCCGGTATAACCCCGGTCAAGATACTGCGAGATCGCGGCATCCCCGAAAACGGTCATCCAGATAATAGATACCACGGTGGGAAGTGCCAGGGCGCAGGCAACAAATTCCCGCGCAGTCCGGCCACGTGACACGCGGGCAATAAACATACCTACGAAGGGTGACCAGGCGACCCACCAGGACCAGTAGAACGTCGACCAGTCGCGAAGAAAGGGCTTGTCCTCCCGCCCAATCCAGTTACTGAATTCCGGCAACGACACAAGGTAGTGGATCCCGTTGGAAATTGACCCGGTAAAGTTATCAATAATGGATCCCGTGAGAAAGGCAAACAGGCAAAACAGCACCGCCAGTCCCACGTTGATTTCACTTAGTACTTTTACGCCCTTGTCCAGCCCGCGTACCACAGACACAAGTGCAACCGCGGTGATAACAAGTACGACGATAACGCTGGTTGTAATAGACGATGGAATGTCAAACAGGTAGTTAAGGCCTCCGGTAACCTGCTCAGCGCCGAGGCCCAGGGAGGTAGCGAGACCGAAAAGGATGGCGAACACGGCGAGGATATCTATGATATGACCGGGCCAGCGCCAGGTAGCTTCGCCAAGCAAGGGATAAAAGGCAGAACGAATGGTCAGCGGCAATCCCTTGTTGTAGTAAAAAAACGCAAGGGAAAGTCCAACAAGGGAATAGACACCCCAGGCGTGCAGGGACCAGTGGGCAATAGCGGCTGACACTGCGTAGGCCCGTGCTTCTTCAATATTGGATGGATCTATACCCAGCGGTGGTGTGAGAAAGTGATTAACAGGTTCCAGCACCCCGTAAAACATCAGTCCGATACCCACACCTGCGGCAAACATCATGGCGAACCAGCTGGGATAGGAATAATCCGGCTTTGCATCCTTGCCACCGATGCGTACCTTGCCCATGGGAGAAATGATTATCCAGAAGCAAACGAGCAGTATGACGTCCACCGAGATGGTGTAAAACCAGTCGAAATGAATGGTGATCCAGCTGCGTAAATTGCCAAAGTGAGTTGCTGCGGCCTCGCTGAAAACGATTGTAAACAGGACAAAGGCAATGGTGCCTATTGCAGAAACCGCAAATACCGGGTTATGAATATTGAGACCCCATAGTTGCACATTGTCCCGGCCAACCCAGTAGCCTGTTTTGTCTACACTATCGGCCCTGGCCGTGTCCTTTTCTGTACTCAAAATGACGTTCTGAAGTGAATAAGTTAAATCGAGCGTGCAATGGTAGCACGCTGTGCAGACGCCCCTGAAAGAGAATTCGACTTTGGGCAAATTTATGTCGTTGTGGACAAGATTGGGCCTGTAGTAATAAAGTACAAAGCTGCTGCTGAGCGAGAGGAGAGCTCATCAAATTCTCTTCCAGGCTGTTGAGTATTCACACCCTATGAGTACAACCCCGGTAAACCCATCTATACCTTTTTTCTCCCAGGCGATGCGTGTTGTCGTGCTTTTTCAAACGACGCTTTTCATCACCATCGGGCACGGTATGTTGATGGTCAGCCTGCCGCTGGCACTCCAGGCCAATTCCATTTCTACCAGCGGCATCGGTATTGTTATGTCCGGGTTTGCCCTTGGATTATTGACAGGCAGTGTATTCGCTCAGCATATCTTTGGTCGGCTGGGTTATTTTCGCGCCTTTGTGTTCATGCTCACAAGCATCCTGATCTGCGCCGGATTTCATGGTATTACCGAGAATGCACCGGTAACATTTTTACTCCGCTTCATATTTGGTTTCTCCCTGATTTCGATCTTCATCATGATCGAAAGCTGGCTGAACGGCCTCAGTGACGCCCTGAATCGCGGCAAGATATTCTCCATCTACCAGATATTCTTTGGTATCGGCTACGCGGTTTCACCGCTGCTATACCAGTTTGGAAGTGGGCTTGATTTCAGCGTCTACTTTATTGTCATGATACTGATGGCGGTTGGTGTTTTTCCGCTTACCATCAGCCGCCTGCCAGCACCGGAACTACCGGAGGTAATCGAGAGAAAATCAGTTTTCAGCGTCTGGCGCCTGTCACCGGAAATTTTCACCACGGTATTTTTTGCGGGTTATATTTTTTCTGCCACGGTTTCCCTCACCGCACTTTATGCAGCCAGTCGGTTCCAGGAAGGCTGGTTATTGACCTTGATCCTCGCAAGCTATGCAATCGGGTCCCTGTTCATGCAATTTCCTACCGGCTGGCTTGCCGATCGCTATCGAAAAACGCTGATCTCACTCATGCTGATGTTGCTGGGTGTGATTGCAAACAGCCTGATTTTTGTCAGTCACCAGGTGAATATCGGAGATGTGCTAATCCTGCTGGCCTTTCTCATTGCCGGTGGGGCGGCGGCCTGCATGTATCCTTTGTCTATCACGCATCTTTACGACTATATTGAAAGTGACCAGGCGCTGAGCTGGGTAGCGACCATCCAGTTAATCTATGGAGTGGGCAGCCTTCTTGGTCCCATCTCACTGGGCTTTTTTATGGACCTTGGGGGACTGATCATGTTTCCCGTGGTGCTATTAATTTCTCATCTTGTGGTGTCAATCGTTGTCCTGCTGGTTAACAGGACCGCCAAGCATGAAGATGATGTCACTCCGTCTTACCAGGTGGGCATGCAGCAGGCGACGCTGGCCACTCAACCGGTGAGTGGTGCCGTGGTAACTGGAGGCGAAGACACCAGTCTTATCAGTGATCCAATATTGAAAGTATTTATAGAAGCGCTGAACCAGGATGTGAAGGAACCTGAAAAGCTACTTAATGTCATGCTGGAGGATGGAAAGTATGGCGCCGGTGATCTCGCCGTAAACATTGTTTACTATTGTGGAGAGAAGGCGAAAGAGTTGCTGGATTGCCTGCTGGAATTGACGCCGGACATGCGTATCGAGATCACCCTGAACCTCCTTGAAAAACTTGTTGATGAAGAAGGTCACCTGACGATGTTTATTACTCGTGCGCTACTGACCAATGCCTCTGATGAAGAACGTGAAGAAATACGTCACCTGATTTCCATACACCAGGCCTCGGTAAAGGAACAAATTACTGAATAAAATTGCTACCAACATAGCGGGAGCACGTTGATGACAAACGATAAGGTATCTTTTATTTCCATGGATGAGGGCACCCGGGAAGACTATGACCTTGTGTTTTCCCATGATGCAGAGAATGCCACGCACCAGGCAGAGCGGGTGATTGAATGGTTACGCAGCATGGACGGAGACTCGCCCTATGCTATTTCACGTCTCGGCCATTCCCTGCAGACGGCCACGCGTGCGGAGGAGGACGGTGCCGACGAGGAAATGGTGATGTGTGCGCTGCTACATGATATCGGTGATGTGCTTGCGCCGGCCAACCATTCGCAGGTGGCAGCCGCCTTGCTACGACCCTATGTCAGCGAAAAGAACTGGTGGATAGTGGAACACCATGGCCTGTTCCAGGGTTATTACTGGTTTCATCACTATGACAAGGATCGTAATGCACGGGACAGGTATTTCGATCATCCCTATTACCAGGACTGTGTCGATTTTTGTGAACGCTGGGATCAGCGTTCATTTGATCCCGATTATCCCAGCAAACCCCTTGAGTATTTTATTCCGGCTATTGAAAGACTGTTTTCGAAAGTGCGAGGGGAGTTTGTGTAGTTTGATCTGTCAGGGTTGTCCGACACGATAGGATTTTCCCCAGCGCACCATGGTGATGCTCATCAAAGCAATGATGGGGATTAGTGCCAGCGAGGAAATCACCGTGGCGGACTTGACGGTATCGAGACCACCGGAAATAACCAGTCCTGCCGTGATGGCCGCCAGCGCCAGCGCCCAGAGAATACGATTTGATCTTGCAGGTTCCCTGTCACTACGAAGATTGCCACTGCAGATACTGGCAAGAATATAGGCGGCGGAGTCCATCGAGGTGGCGTAGAACACCAGTGAGAGGATGGTAAATATAGTGAGGCTGATACCTGAAGCGGGGAGTTGCGCAATAATCTTCGCCACCATGGCAGACATGCCGGAATTTGTGAGTACGTCAGTGACGGAAAACTGTCCGCTCAGTTCAAGGTGAAGGCTGTAGCCGCTGGCAATGGCCATGAAGCTTACAGTCCCAAGTGTTCCCCAGCCAATAACGCCGAGTATCAGTTGCTTGATTGTTCGGCCCCTTGAAATACGACCGAAAAACAGTCCCATCATCGGCGCATAGGCGAGCCACCAGCCCCAGTAAAATACTGTCCATGTTTCAGGAAAGCTGTTGCCGTCGATGGGCGATGTCCAGAGACTAATACGAAAGAAGTTGCTCAGCATCAGGCCGATACTGTTTGTCGTCAGGTCAAGGATGAAGACAGTAGGGCCGGCAAGCAGGACAAATATGATCCCCGTGATGGCCAGCACCATGTTAATGTCAGCCAGGATTCGAATACCTTTTGTTAGACCACGATAGGTGCTGGTACCAAACATGGCGGTCCAGATCGCCAGTACAATTAATTTACTGGTTACAGAGTCGCCGATCCCGAACAGTTCTGCGACAAACGCTGACACCAGGGGTACACCAAGCCCAAGCGACGTGGCCGCGCCACCGATTATTCCGATGATGACGAGGATATCAATAACGCGGCGCCAGCTGGCATACCTGTCATCGGTAATACAGGCTTCACTTAACTTCAGGCAAGGTACTTCCCGGACAAATAGCATGTATGCGATTGGCGCTGCCGGAATGGCGTACATTGCCCAGGGCACAAAACTCCAGTGAAACAGGGGGTACATGTGGGCCCATTCATAGGCCTCATTGGAGTAGGGTTCAATCCCCAGCGGCGGTGTCTGCAGGTAGAAAACAGCTTCTGCAAAACCCCATGCAACGAGTCCCGCACCGATACCTGCTGTGAACATCATTGCGATCCAGCTGGGATTTGAGAATTCCGGTTTTTCTCCCTCCTTCCCAAGAAGGATACGACCACAGGAACCATAGGCCAGCCACAATGCAAAGCCGATACTGCCGAGACCGGAAAAGAGATAGAGCCAGCCAAAGTTACCAGTCACGAATGTCATGGCCTGCTGAAAAACCATGCCGGCCCTGGCGGGAAAAATGATCAGGGCAAGGCTTGACAGGGTGACTATGGCAAAAGCAGGTGCAAATACCTGCCAGTCGACATGGGGCTCCAGGGAATCCTGTGGTGCTTGTTGAGAGATAACTTAATCCCGGTTTTTATTATTAAAGTTACATCGCTGGTGGATTAATTTATGCGGTGAAATTCTGTATAGAAATCCAGTAATATCATGGTAACCCTCGCGGGTAGCGAACACAAGGAAACACTGGTAAAAGGCGGCGCATTGAATAAATTAACAGCAACCGAGCGCTTCAGGCGCATTCTCGAAGAAGGCAAATGCGTGGGCTGCGGGGTTTGTGCATCGAGGTTCCCTGGCAAATTATCCATGACAATAAATAGCACGGGTTATTTTCGTCCGCAGGTAAAAACAGAGCTGGATGACGATACCACGGATGACATTTATGGTTTTTGCCCCGGTATCGTACAAACCGGCCTGGATGAAAAAGACATTGGTATGGATTCAATGAAGGACAGTGTATGGGGAAATTACACTGGCCTGTACCAGGCCCACGCAGCGGATGAAAGTACCAGGAAGGTGTCCGCAACCGGTGGCGTACTCACCGGGCTCAGTCAATACCTTATCGATAGTGGCACGGTAAAATTCATCCTGCACGTGGAGGGCGACAATAATTTTCCTGGTACGGGGAAACACCAGCTGAGCCAGGATAATGACGACCTTGTGCGGGCTGCAGGTTCAGTATATGGACCAACTGCACCCCTGTCTCAATTGCATGAGTTGTTAGAAGGCAATGAAAAATTCGCCGTTGTTGCAAAGCCCTGCGATATTTCAGCGATACGCCTGCTTTCAAGAACCGATCGCAGGATCAATGAACTGATCACCCATTGCCTGACCATGGTCTGTGGTGGCTACAGCCCACCCTCGGGAACACTGGCCTTTTTACACAGGGAAGGCATAGAAGCCGGGGAGGTTAAGCACTTTTCCTATAGACGAGGTGGCTGTCCGGGCCCAGTGGAAGTGGGTCTTGAAGACGGTACGGGTATTGAAAAATCCTACCTCGAATTCTGGGGCGAAGATGAGTCCATGTGGCATTTACCATGGCGATGTAAAGTCTGCCCCGATGGTACGGGAGAGGGAGCGGATATTGCCGCCGCCGATTCCTGGCCGGGTGGTTCTCCGGATGCTGATACCATGCAGGCAGATCCCGGTACCAATGCCGTGGTGATTAGAACTGCGAAAGGAAAAAAATTGTTTGAGGATGCCTGTGCGGCGGGTTTCATCAGGGTATCCGGTGATGCCAGCATCGAAGACCTGAATAACTGGCAGCCGCACCAGGTGAAAAAGAAATATGCAGCCCTTGCCCGCTACAAGGGAATGCTAAAGGCAGGTCATCTTCAAATCAGTACGCCTAACCTGACCTGTGATGAGCTCTACCATAAGCTCGATGAAACGGAAGCGTTAAGACAGCTTGAGGGTACCATGCAGCGTATAGCAATCGGCAAGCACAGGGACGATTACGGACTGGACGAACTGGAATCTGAAGGTGTTAAACGATGGCCGTACATGTATTCATAGTGTGGCAGGACCTTGTGGTACAGTTCCTGCACCCTGAGCGATGTTTCACTGATGTCGACATATTTCCTTTCCTGGGCCACCAGTCCAGTTGAGTTCCTCAGGTTCTCATGAAAGGAACCGCCATCCCACCAGCTGACTTCATCGCGCGCACCTGCTTCCCAGCTCAAGGCTTCTTCGATAAACGGGATCCCCACTGAATTGCAGTAAAGTTCCACCATGGTGTGTGGGTTCGTCAGCAGGTCATCACTGTCAATAACAGTGGGGGCCTTGCCATACTTATCGCACACCTTGTCGAACAGCTGGCGTTGTTCAGTAAATCCCATTTCATCTTCATGGAAGTCGGGCCAGTGCTTGTACATGGAGGTTATGGTCTTTGCCGGGTCCCTGATCAGGAAACTGTGATTAAAAAAATCAAGAAACTCATCAGTGCAGCGGTTGATTATGTAGTGAGGGAAGTCCTTGGTAAAAACAGGGCCGCTGGCAGCAGCCTGCTTGAGGGTTTCCCAGACACTGTCCAGTGACAGTCCCGGTGTACGCACGCTATCTTCCTGCACCCTGGGCCAAAGGGGTTCCTCACCCTGGTACCAGGCCTCGCCAAAGGGTTCATGGAAGCAGTTCAGGTCACCACGCATTCGCATCATCCATTCAAAAGCGGTGGAAGTGGAGCGAGGTACGGCCCAGAGGGCTAAAGTGTTATGCATATCAAGATTATCCCAGTGAAGACAGGAGTTGCCCATGCTTACCTGCTGGCGCAATACCAAGGCTCTTGAATATGCGCCAGTAAAGGGCAGAGTCCGAGGAAATGATCGGTTTGCCAATAGTCGCTTCAAGTTCGACTTCAAGTGACACCATGCGTTGCGGCAATCCATCTGTCCGACGAAAATTCGGCATGCCGTTGACGACAATGGCATCGGCACCGGGTGCAAGTTCTGCAACACGTCGCATGGATTTTGCAGCCAGGTCGCCATCAAAGATCCAGGTCAGGTCATTGACCTGCTGCTGGTTTTCAAAAAAGCCCTGGTCAACGAAGTTACCGGCATAGATGAGGTCAAAACCTGCCTGCCTTAAAAACCCGGCAATACCATCTCGCCAGTCAGGCCAGTAATACACGGAGTTAAGGGCAATTTTTTCAATATTCAATTCACGCAGGGCTTCAACAAGACAATAGCCCGCCATGTGCAGTGGTACCCCGTAGGTTTCATAGAGCCCGGCACAGAACTTCTCGATGTCATTCGGGCTGGTGCCGTTGCAGTGAACCCAGTTGGTGCCCACCTGCCCGCAAACGTTGACACCGTTATTCGCCATGCAATGTACAAACTCTTCCAGCAGGTGAAAATTATTCGCACGTTGTTTCAGCTGGTGCGAGTATTCAGGGACATGCAGCATGCGACCGTGCACACCAACCGTCTCCGGAGCAATACGCAGGAAATCACTGGGAGCCCCGTCGAAGTCATGGGGAGGAGAGGTAAAGCCAACCTGGTGAGGAAACAACTTGTTGGCAGGATTGGACCAGCGTTCAGGTCTCTGGTAGCTACTCAAGAGATGACATTCCTTTACTAGTAAAGTTAGTGATAAATCGCCTGCACAATTTGCCAGAATCCACATTTCCCGGCAATCCTCAATTGCGACACGGGATTATTCTCAAAGTGCATAAAGTAAATACGTTTACAGTTATTGCTAATTTCCGGTGAGTTCGGATAATTCGGACATGCATAAAAGGAGAGTGTTATGACTGGTTCCCCGCAGGTAATGGTGTCCGAATCCAGTGAGCTGGCATCACTGGTCGCAGCGGTGAATGCGGGGCTTGGCGATCCACACAGGAATACCGTGGTCGCGGGCAATGGTGAAAGTCCCGTTCGATTCGAGCTGTATCACGCCGGGCTTTCCGTTTGCTCACAAAAAGTAAGAACCGTACTCGCGGAAAAAAACATAAGTTATGCATCCCACGAGATGGTCATCCTCAATAGCAAGGGCATCTACTCCGATGAACTGACACCGGCGGAAAATTACTCACCCGATTATGTACGCCTGCGTCTATATGCTGCAAAAGAGCTGGGTTCCACCGAACTGGCTCGAGGTTACAGGGGTGTGTCCTCCGTTGAGTCCGAGGGTTTTGACGCCTGCGTAGTTCCTACCCTGGTGGATCACGCAAACAGTCGAGTGATCGTGGACTCAATGCGTATCTGTGAATACCTCGACCAGGAGATAGCGGGCAGTAGCAAGCTAATCCCCGGTGACAGGGCCGATGCCGTGCTGAGGCAGGTTTCCATCGTTGATCAAACACCACAGCCGGCGCTCCTCTATGGCTATCATCCGGATGATGACCAGCGTCCTGATTTTATCAAGGGTGCCATGAGTGATGTGTACGATCTCAAGGTCGAAGCGCTGGAGCAGTTAATCGCGGCGAACCACGATGACGAAGAGGTGGTTGATGCTTATCGTGCGAAAATTTCCAAGGAGCTTGGGGGCAAAGAGCTTCAGCATGATGCCGAGTTCCTGCACGGGATTCGCGAACAAACCCGGGAAATTATTACAGGCCTGGAAGAGACAATGGCAGGCCACGAACATCGCTGGGTGTGTGGCGAGGAATTTACCCTGGCAGACGTGTGCTGGGGCGTGAGCCTTTATCGAATTCACTGGCTTGGTCTTTCCAGCCTGTGGAAGGACCTGCCACGGGTGCAGGCATATACAGAGCTACTTTATAAAAGGCCGTCGCTGAGGA
>CAZXDV010000021.1:0-22459 GCA_964639535.1 uncultured Enterobacteriaceae bacterium
TCGCCGGTTTGCTCTGCTCCCTCACACCCCGGTATGCAGGGTGCAACCCTGTCAGGACTCGTGATAAAGGCCCATACATCAGCAATGGCTGCATCAACAACAAATGTTTTTTCAATTTTCATAGCTTGCCCCCCATGGTGGCGGTGCCAGGTCGAGAAGGCTATACCATACGCCTGCGTATGGTTTTTTGCAAATAATTCAGGCGTTGATTTGCTTCAATGTGCGTGCGACTTCTACAAGGGATTCAAGACTGTGTGCCGGGAGAAAGTAATCCATAAACGGTAATGCAGTTTTAATACCCTGGCACAGGGGTTTATAGACCGGGTTGCCGAGGAGGGGATTGAGCCAGATAAGCTTGTGACTTCTCTGGTTAAGACGTTTCATCTCGGTTTTCAGCAGGTCGACATCACCGCGATCCCAGCCATCACTGAGGATGATTACCGTTGTCCTGGAACGCAGCATCTGCCGCGCATACTTGTCATTAAACTCCTTGATGGAGCTGCCAATGGTTGTGCCCCCAGCCCAGTCATGAACATAATCGGCAACAAGGGCGAGGGATTCTTCGACACTGATGCTTTTTAAGTACTCGGTGATCGGAGTCATGCGGGTGGAAAATACGGCCACCTCAAAATTACTCAGTTCTCGGTTCAGGGCGTAGATGAAGTGAATGATAAAACTACTGTAAGTTTGCATTGAGCCGCTAACGTCACATAGCAGCATCAGGCGATGTTTTTTTATGCGTCTTTTTCTAAATTTCAGGTTAATGCCATCCTGGCCCATGATGGCGTTTGACCGTAGCATGCCGCGAAAATCAATCACCCGACCTCGCTTTGCTCTCTCGTATCTCCTGCTCTGGTGATCTGCAAATATCGCCACGAGGGGGGCGATCATACGCCGGGCTTCTTCGATCTCCTTTTCGGACATCATGCCCAGGTCTTTTCTCATCAGCTGTTCATTGGGGCTGTAGGAGGCGGGGCTGGAGCTATCCTTGTTCTCACCCTTGTCCTCGGCATCCTGCTCGGAAGCCAGGGCGCGCTCCCTTTGAGGAGAATCCTCACCTCCCTCGGATGGGTCAATCTCGACCGAAATTTCCTCCCCGAGGGTTTCATCCTGCTCCCAGTAGTACTTGAAGCAATTGTCGAATGTTTCTATATCCCTGGCGTTTTTAACAAGATTGACACGGGTTGCCGCGTAAAAATCATCGCGCCTGCAAAGGTCAATCAACTCCACACTCTGCAGGAGATTTATCAGGTTCGAAGAGTTAACAGGGATACCGTTTTTATGAAGCAGGCGGCTGAAGTTGACAACATGGTGAACAAAAGGCCTGCTCTCATCCAGGGAAGGGGCTTGCACTATCGATACTCAATCATTCCACTCGCCAAGCATGAGGTTGCCATTCTGGCCCGTAGAACCTGCGAGAATATCTGCCTGGTTCAGCAAGACCTCTATCTCCGACGAGGGTAGTTTTTCGGAATCCGCCTTGTATTTCAGGATACATCCCAGGGTTTGCTCAATCGTTTCCCGGTCCAGTTCGCTGATACCGAGGGCCAGTAGCGCCTGCGCCCAGTCCAGCGTTTCCGCGACACCGGGCAACTTGTAGAGATCCTTTTCCCGGACCAGCTTCATAAAGGTCGCCAGCTGCGTCGCCAGTTCCTGTTCGATACCGGGCACTTTTGTAAGAATAATCTGGATTTCCCGCGCTACACCTGGATAGTCAATCCAGTGAAACAGGCAGCGACGTTTCAGCGCTTCGTGCAAATCACGGGTCCTGTTTGAGGTCAGGATAACGATGGGTGGCTGCTTTGCAGCAATGGTTCCCAGTTCAGGCACAGTGATCTGAAAATCAGAAAGGATTTCAAGTAAAAACGCCTCGAACTCTTCATCAGACCTGTCTATCTCGTCAATTAATAAAACCGGTGGTATAGCGTCATTGGACTGGATAGCGCAGAGGAGAGGGCGCTTCAGCAGGAATTCTTCGCTGAAGATATTCTTTCCTATCTCTTTCTTGTCTTCTCCACGCGCCTCCTGCAGGCGAAGCTCGAGCATCTGCCTGGGATAGTTCCACTCGTATAACGCGGTCTGGGTGTCGAGACCTTCATAGCATTGGAGTCGAATAAGTTCAGTGCCAAGTAACTCAGAAATCACCTTGGCAACCTCTGTCTTGCCAACGCCAGGTTCTCCCTCCAGTAAAAGAGGCTTTTGCATTTTTGTAGAAAGAAAAATTGAAGTAGCAAGTGTTCGATCGCTGATGTAATCGTGCTGCGCCAGTTTCTTCTCTACTTCATCAATAGACTCAAACATTGTTGAAATACCTGTTCAATTCTTATGTGTGAAAATTTTCGCCTTGCTTTTAATTCGTGTCAGTCTCACGGACCGGGTTTCCTTGCGAGTGACATAGGCCTCACCAAGAACATAGTAGTACATCATGCGCGCCCTGACTTCTGCGTCCTCGTCGTCAAAGCCTGCATCCTTAAAGAGACCGATCAAAAACTTCAGTCTAAGTTTATCAACTTTTTCGACATACTTTTTTGCCCTGGCATCGTGGTTGGCCCAGGCCCTTACCGCGGGGTCGTAGCGCGTTCGCTCGTTACTTATAATATCCTTGAGGGTATAGAAAATCCGCTCAAGGGGATCGCCGTGAAACGTCTTCGCGTTTTCCAGCACGGTTTTTGTCATTTCCTCGTTCCAGTGCTCGATCAAGGCGTCCAGTAGCTCAGTACGGTTTTTGAAATGCCAGTAAAAACTTCCCTTGGTGACCTTTAGCTTCTTGGCAAGCCGTTCTATTCGTACCTGGTCAATTCCTTCTTCGAATAATGTATCAAAGGCAGAGTTAAGCCAGGACAATCGACTTAATCGTTGCTTTTGCTTGTTCTGTGACAAAATCGGGATTTTCTCTTTAAATTATTCGGACGATACGCCAGCGTATGGGCATTGTATACCTATCCGCGATGAAATTGACAGGCGCGAGCACTGTGTGTTGCCTTGAAAATGTGCAGGGCCTAGGTAACACCGGCCCTGCAAGAGAGTAGGGAATGGAGGAGTAGGGTTACCTGTTGGGGGTAAAACCGCTGGCAATGCCGGCGATAATCATCTTCTGAATATTTGATGTACCCTCAACAACCTGCAGGGACTTGGCGTCCCTGTAATAGCGCTCTGCCGGGTACTCGGTAGAGAACCCGAACGATCCGAAAATCTTCATGGCCTCGTTTGCCGCGTGGACCGCGGCTTCTGACGCTGCCAGCTTTGCTACGGATGTTTCGTACTGGTTGGGTTTCCCCTGGTCCCTTAGCCATGCGGCTTTGTAAACGAGCATGCGAGCGGCTTCATGCTCAACCGTCATCTCGGCAATTTGCGCCTGGATCATCTGGTGTTTTGAGATTGGCACACCGAACTGGTGACGTTCATTGGCGTATTGAATAGCATGTTTCAAAGCTCCACCAGCAACACCCAGGGCACCTGCGGCGCAGCCAACCCGCGTATTACCCAGTTGCCACATGCACATCTTGAAACCATCGTTCAATTCCCCAAGCAGGGCATCCTTGGGTATTTTGGCTCCTTCAAATAAAAACTCACCGGTAGGCGAACAGTGCAGCCCAAGCTTTGTGGTGATTGGACGTGCAGTAATGCCCTCGGTATTTTTTGGTTCAATAATGAAACAGGAAATGCCCTTGTTTCCTTTTTCGCGATCTGTGTATGCGTAAAGCAAACCCGCATCGCCGACGTGCGCGTTGGTAATCCACATCTTGCTGCCATGTAATTCCCAGTGGTCGCCCTTGTCGATGGCATGGGTTTTCATGCTGGACACATCGGAGCCCGTGTTGGATTCTGTCATCGCGAAGAAGCCCATCTTCTCTCCCGAGATCCATCCGGGTATGTACTTTTCCTTCTGTTCCTCTGTGCCCCAGCGTGCAACTGATAATGGCGCTCCCAGGTTCTGCATGTTAAAGGGCAATCGCCAGGAAGCAGATACCTCGGCTATCTGTTCTGCCATGATTGCCGATTCCAGGAAGCCCATGCCGTTTCCGCCAAGCTCTTCGGGTAAAACACACGAGAGAAAACCGAGTTCTCCCATGCGCGCAACACGGTCCTGCCGGAATTCGTGGTTTTTCTCCTCTTCCTCGAGGGTGGGCAGGATATCTTCTTCGGCAAATCGGCGAGCTGTGTCCTGCACCAGCTGCTGTTCTTCTGTGAGCTCAAAAAACATAATATTTTCTCTTTGGTTACTTAATTTATTCCAGGATGATCAGTACGTCATCTTCCTCGACGACATCACCCTTACTGACCTTGATTTCCTTCACGGTGCCATCAGCCGGGGCATATACAGGGTTTTCCATTTTTAGTGCTTCAATGATCACCAGTTCATCGTCTTCTTCTACGGTATCTCCAACGTTAACCAGTACCTCCCAGATATTGCCTGCAAGCGGTGCTTCTACATTTGTTGCCATGTTAATGCCTCCTATTTAAGCATTGATAGAAAAATACCAGCGGCTACCACTGTGCCAATCACGCCGGCAATGTTGGGACCCATCGCAAACATCAACAGGTAATTCTTCTTGTCGGCTTCAGCGCCGACTTTCTGCACAACCCTGGCGGCCATTGGAACAGCTGATACGCCCGCAGCGCCCACCAATGGGTTGATCTTGTTACTTGAAAACAGGTTGATTGATTTTGCCATCAGTATACCGCTAGCCGTGCTGATCATGAACGCAAAAAGCCCGAGGCAAAATATGAAAATCACATCCTTTTTCAGAAAAGTATCTGCACTCATGGTGGCACCTACGCTTATTCCAAGGAATATGGTGACAATATTCATCAGGGCATTTTGAGACGTCTCGCTCAGCCGGTCGACCACTTTTGATTCTCGAAACAGGTTGCCGAGCATAAACATTGATACCAGTGGGGCAGAGGCAGGCACCAGCAGGATAATGACGATAGCGGCTACTATGGGGAAGCAAATTTTTTCACGGGAGCTGACCTTGCGACCTTTCTGCATTTTAATGCGTCGCTCAGATTCACTTGTAAGCAGCTTCATGATGGGCGGCTGGATAATGGGCACCAGCGCCATGTAGGAATAGGCCGCAACCGCACAGGCACCGATCATGTGTGGAGCAAGGTGTGCAGCAAGAAAAATTGTGGTCGGGCCATCCGCGCCACCGATGATAGCGATAGTTGCGGCCTCGCTCATGCTAAAGCCGATCGCGGAAGCGGCAAAGAAGGTAATATAAACGCCCACCTGCGCAGCTGCACCAAGGAATATGAGCCGGGGTTGCGCCAGCAGCGGGCCAAAATCCGTGAGCGCACCAAGACCAAGGAAAATCAGTGGCGGAAATACCTCCCACTTTATACCCAGCTGGTAGGTCCGCCAGATCAGACCTTCATCGACATTCATCAGGCCTGTCATGGGCAGATTCGCCAGCAAAACGCCGAAGCCAATTGGAAGAAGCAATAATGGTTCATACTGCTTCGAAATAGCCAGGTAGATGAGGGTGAAACCAACAAGCCACATGGCGATCATGCCTGGGGTCAGGTTAAACAGGCCCATGTTTTCCAGGAAGATCATTCTAGCTCTCGTCACCCCTGTTCATATTACACAGGATGGCATTAATACGGATGGCTATATACAAAACTGATATGCCGATAAAGACACCCGCGATGCCATTAAAAAAGATATCAAGCGCGTGATCGAACAAGAGCCTACCCCTTGATTATCCTCGGCAGGATCATCTGGTGCCGGGGGCAGATGGAGCGCGGATTCTGGTAGGCTGCACCAGTAAACGCCTGCAGGTAGCTGCGCATGTCCTTGATATTAACAATTTCATCCACCAGCCCATGCTTTGCGCAAAATTCAGGGAGTGAATTTTCCTGGTATTGTCGCGCGAGTTCATTCATTTTTTCGGCGATGGGTTCAAGCGGTCTTCCAGCGTCTTTTTCCTTAACTGCCCGCCGAGCGTAAGTTGCTACAGCAGCGGTTTCTCCATGCATTACCGCGATCTCCGTAGCTGGGGTGCCCAGTGTAAAGGCATTCTGGCGATTTGCGGTCGGTCCGCCGAGGACATAGTGAGCCGCAGCTGTGCCTTTGCGCAGCACAACGAGCATCATTGGTATATCGGAGTTTTGAATGGAATAGATCAAGGCCTGCCCCAGTCCCAGCAGCTCTGCCTGTTCAGCAATATCGCCCACGTCGATTCCACTGGTGTCCTGGAACCAGATGATGGGAACACGATCCCGACTGCAGTGCGTCACAAACTCGTTCATCTTGATCAGGCCCTGGCGATAAAGTTTCCCGCCGATCCCGGGATAGTCGGCATATTCGGGGTAACCTTTTCCAAGGAAGCCCTGCCGGTTTCCAATGCAGCCCACCAGCATGCCATCTATCTTGCAAAGCCCTGTGTACATTTCAGGACCATAGTCCGGACGAAACTCCATGTGCTCACTGCCGTCTACCAGGCGCGCAAGAATTTCATCAAAATCGTAAACTTCTTTCTGGTTAAAGGGGAGTAGCGAATAGATATCCTCAATTGGGAAAGCCGGGTCTTTTGATTCAGCAACCTGGAAAAACTTCGGCTTGTAGGCAGGAATCGACTGCATGTACTCCTTGATGCCATCAAGCACGCCGGTTTCTTCCTCGTAAACCTGTGAGAAAAAGCCAGTCTTGTCAAAATGAGTATCGACGCTGCCGGGAGGTGTTGCGCTGAATTCACGTGTCTTTTCAATCAGCTCTTCAAGCATTTCAACGTCAAAGCCACCACGGGGAGCCATACCGGAAACAATACCTACTCCACCAACGGCCATGTTTGCGTCCTTGTGTGCCAGCAAAATAGTGGGGCTGATACTCTGGTAGCCACCTCCTGCGGGATTGGTGCCATAGATGCCCGCGAGGACCGGGACACCGGCCTGGTTCAGTTCAGCATGGCGATAAAAGGGTGTGCCTGCACCTCGACGGTTGGCATAGAACTTTTCCTGCTCCGGTAATTTTGCCCCGCTGCAGTTAACCAACCAGACCAGCGGTATATTCAGCCTGTAGGCGAGGTCGGTAACACGCAATATATTTTCTGACTGGCCGGGAAGCCATGCTCCGGCCATGACCTTGTTGTCAAAACCAATGACTACGGCCCAACGACCTTCAATCCTGGCCAGCCCGTCAACGACATTGGTAGTACCTTCATCATTTTCCATGGGGTTGTAGAGGCTGTGCAATGGATGCCAGCTACCTTCGTCCACGAGATATTCCAGGCGCTGCCAGACTGTCATCACGCCACGCTGGTTAATTTTCTCAGTGGGTAAACCCGCTTCCTCGACCTGGGCCTTGAGCTGATCCATGCTCGCTTCTGTTTCATGGAGCTTTTCCTTGCTGGCCTCGGCTCTTTTTAGACGTCCTTTTTTCAGTTCCTTGCCGAAACTTTGCATTTGCTCAAAGTAGGGTTTCATTGGGTTCTAGCCTCTGTTTTTGCATAGTGAAATAATGAATCATTTATTGCTACTATTTTAAAACGCGCATCTTACCAAATGTGCATGGCCTTTCAATACTTTTAGCTAATTAAATCAGTCATTTACTGCTGTGCGAAACAAACCCGCTATTTCGGCATGAAAAGGCGCTGCTCAATGTTCATCTATTTTACAAGATGAATTTTTTCGCATCACTTTATCCCTGGAAAAATCTGCATCATGTAATTGAAGAGAATGAACATTATCAGCTGGCAGGAAAGGGAATTATGTATATAATTACTTGCATAATCACGTGAATATCGATAGATAATATGGCCCAACAGCCATGTGATTTTTGTCACGATACTGCAGATAAAAGGGAAAGTTTGGGGGATAATGACCGGGCTGCCCCATGAATACTTAGCGAGGTGTCATTATGAGTTACAGTAATTCAAAGCTGGAATCACTTGTCAGGAAAGACCGTGTTCACCGGGATGTCTACACGGATCCGGAAATTTTTAAACTGGAAATGGACAGGATCTGGGGTCGCTCATGGGTTTACGTGGGGCACGAAAGCCAGGTCAGGAATCCAGGAGATTATTTCGCCACCAGCGTCGGCGTGCAGCCGGTCATCATGACACGCGGGGAAGACGGCAAGGTGCACGTACTTTATAACCGCTGCTCCCACAAGGGTGCAAAACTCGTGGATGAGCCGTGTGGAACGGCAAAGCAAATGAGATGCCCCTATCACGGCTATGTTTTTGCTCCTGACGGTGAGTTACTGCATGTCCCACAGGAAATCGGTTATGAGAATTCCAGCTACGGTAAGGGAAAGGAGTCTGCCCGCATTCGTTCAGTGGCGAGGGTAGAGAGTTATCGCGGCCTTGTTTTTGCCTGCCTTTCCGAGGAAGGCCCTGATTTGAAAACATGGCTGGGTGGAGCGGCGGCTTCTATTGATAATCTTGCCGATCGTTCACCGGTGGGCGAACTTGAAATTGCCGGTGGTTGTTTTCGATATGTCCACGACAGCAACTGGAAAATGTTTGTAGAGAACCTGAACGACGCAATGCACCCCATGGTGGTGCACCAGTCCTCGGCCGGAACCGCAAAAAGGGTATTTGATGACCTGAACGTTGATGCAGAGAAAGTCCCCTTTGAGCTGGAGATGCTTGCTCCCTTCACCACGGACTATTCTTTCTTTGAAGAAATGGGGCTCACGGCGTGGGATCATGGTCACAGCATGACCGGGGGAAAGATAAGCATCCATTCAGCGTACTCTGCGATCCCGGGTTACATGGACGCAATGATCGAGGCATACGGTGAGGACAAGGCAAAGGAGATATTGAGTATTAATCGTCATAATACTGTTATATACCCGAGCTTTACACTCAAGGGGGTAATCACCTCGGTGCGTGTCGTTAAGCCTGTTGCGGTCAATAAAACGGTAATCGAGTCCTGGGTTTTCAAGCAGGTTGGCGCACCTGAGGAGTTGTTTCAGCGTTCTATCACCTACTGCAATATTATCAACTCCCATGCCAATCTCGTCGGGCCGGACGACTACGAGGCTTATCACCGAATGCAATATGGCCTGGAAGCCCAGGATGACAATGAGTGGATCACCCATGAACGTTATCTCGGCGAGGAAGAAGAACATGAAGACGGCTCGATTACTGCTACGGGTACCAGCGACATGGTTTTTCGCCATGAATTCAAGACCTGGTTGGAGTACATGAAAGACAGGGAGGCAGCGTAATGAGTGCGACATCACCGGCAAAAGCCCAGTATACGGTTCCGGATACAAGAGAACTGGAGCAGTTCCTGTTTCACGAAGCTCGGCTGCTTGACGAACAGCGCTGGCAGGAATGGGGGGACCTGTTCGTTGAGAATGGTGAATACTGGGTTCCTGCGACACCGGGGCAGGAAGACCCCCATAACCACATTTCTTTAATGTACGAAACGGACCTGCTTCGTGCAGTTCGAATCAAGAGGTTTAGGCATCCTAATGCTTTTTCACTTAAACCGATGCCGCGGTCAAGTCACATCATCAGCAATGTCATGCTGGATGAGTTTGATGAAGCGCAGGGTGTAAGCGTGGTTACGTCACGATTTATTATGCTACATTATCGTCGCGAGGAGCAGGACATACTTGGCGGAGTCTGCACGCATAAGCTACAGGCTGACAACGACAGCTTTAAAATCCTCAGCAAGAAAGTGGAACTTGTTAATTGTGATGCACCTATGGGGAACATCCTGGTTTATCTCTGATGATCGGAACACCCTCTGCTTTCCTGCTGCTTAACGGTAAATAAAAAACAAGAGAAAGCCTGGAAAGATGAGTATTTTTGAGCAGTTTAAAAAAACCGCTGAGAGTAATCCCGACAATTCATTCATCCATATACCCCCACAGGCCACTTCCTCCTATGGGGGTATGCTGGTGGAGTATAGTTATGGCGAGGCCCTTGAAAGTGTCATGGAGCTTGCCCGGCATTACGGCAATGCGGGTTATGGGAAGGGCCACAGGGTCGCAGTAGTATTTGACAACCGCGCCGAATTTTTCCTGCACTTCCAGGCACTGAACAAGCTCGGCATCAGTGTCGTGCCGGTCAATTCCTCGTTCCAGGCCAGTGAGATGGCCTATGTAATTCAACATAGTGATGCCTGCCTGGTAGTGAGCCTTCCGTTGCACAGGGATAATGTAAACAAGGCACTGGAGACGATGTCGGAACCACCCGCGCTCCTGGATTCCGACTCCATGGATGCCATTCCACAGGCAAAGACATCCTGTCTTGAAGATGAAATCAGCAGTGATACCGAGGCCGCTGTGCTGTATACATCAGGTACCACAGGAGAGCCAAAGGGATGCATGCTGTCGAACGACTACTTCATCTGCCTCGGCCAGTGGTACTGCGACATCACCGGCTATTGTTCCCTGGAGTATGGCAAGGAACGTATGCTGACACCATTGCCGCTTGTACATATGAATGCCCTTTGCACAATGATGGCAATGATCATGAGTGCTGGCTGTGTTATCCAGCTGGATCGTTTTCATGCATCCAGCTGGTGGGCAACAGTCAGGGAAAGCAGGGCTACCTGCCTGCACTACCTCGGTGTGATACCCGCGATTCTCCTGAACCTGCCCGAGACTGATGAAGATAATGTGGGAGAACAGGTAAAATTTGGCTTTGGCGCTGGCGTTGACCCAAAGCACTACGAGAGGTTCGAAGAGCGCTTTGGCTTTCACCTTGTAGAAGGCTGGGCTATGACGGAAAGCGGCACTCATGTGTCCATCACGACTCATGAAGAACCGCGACATATAGGAACACGCTGTATTGGCAAACCGCTGAACGAAATTGAATACAGGCTGGTTGATGAATCCGGCAATGATGTTAACGAGCATGAGCCCGGAGAATTATTGATAAGGGCTGCGGGTGACGATCCACGAAAGGGCTTCTTTAGTGGTTATTACAAGAATGAGCAGGCCACCCGGGAGTGCTGGGAAGGCGGATACTTTCATACAGGTGATATTGTTCGAACAAGCGAAGATGGCTCCTTCCACTTCGTTGACAGGAGAAAGAACATCATTCGCCGTAGCGGAGAGAACATTGCCGCAGTCGAAGTAGAAAATGTGCTATTCCAGTCTGACGATGTGGCCAATTGTGCTGTGACACCGGTTTACGATGAAATGCGTGGCGAAGAGGTGGCTGCCTGCGTAGTACTGAGTGAAGAGTCCGAGGCTGGCGAGGAGCTGGCTAAAAAGATATTTTCTTTTTGCAATGAGAAACTGGTTTATTACAAGACGCCGGCGTATTTTCTATTTTTAAATGAGCTACCGATGACGAGCTCTCAAAAAATACAGAGAGGCGAGATTAAAAAGCTGGCAGCGGAACTGGTGGAGAAGGGTGCTTGCGTGGACCTGCGCACACTCAAGAAGCCCGCAGCAAAAAGTAGCAATTGAAGCTATTCAAAGGGTGACCTGGAAAGGTTCTCGAAAATAGTACTAAGCTGTTCCTGTAGTTTTTTGATGTCGCGATTTCCCAGGCCCTGCATTGCATGCAGATATTGCCGGTTAGCTACGTCTATCAACAAAACCAGTCGCCTGCGACCACCTTCTTCGAGCTTTACTTCAGTGACGCGCTGATCGCTTTTACGCGTGGACGTCGACACGAGACCTTCTTTACGCATCCGTTCGATTGTCCTGCTCACGGTGGACAGCTTTCTTCCGCTGACTGAAGCGAGTTCGCTAATACTTATTGGATCCTGCTCTCGCATTATTAGCAGCAGTTGCCACTGGATGCGTTCCATGTTGTGCTTGCGCAGCACATTTTCTATTGCCAGGCCGTAAGCACTATTTATCCTGTCAACCAGGAAAAAAGGATAGTTCTCGAGCAAAAAATCAGCGGAAGCCGGGCTGCCGAAAAGCCTGTCCTTTGAATTTTTTTTGTTGTTCGTCACGTAATAGCTATTGCTTCTGTAGGCACGTAGTTTCAGGCATTTATCACTGACGGTAGTTCAGCAAGGGAGTTGTCAAGTTCAGCCTCATTGATGTCATTATCCTGGAGTTTTCCGTCGAAATAATCCATGTAAGCCTGCATGTCAAAATTTCCATGCCCGCTGAGACAGAATAATATATTTTCTCTGCTATCTTCCTGTTTGCATCGTTCGGCTTCTTCAAATACTGCTGCTATCGCATGATTTGTTTCAGGCGCGGGTAAAATACCCTCGGCCCTGGCAAATTGCAGACCCGCTTCAAAGCATGTTGACTGCTTGAAGGAACGTGGGCTTACCGCTCCTATATCTGTTACCTGGCTCACCAATGGTGCCATACCATGGTACCTTAACCCGCCGGCATGGAAACCGGGTGGAACGAAGCGTGAGCCAAGTGTATGCATTTTCATCAATGGGGTAAGGCTGGCGGTGTCACCAAAATCATAGGCGTAGCGTCCTTTTGTCAGGGTTGGACAATTTGCAGGCTCAGCTGCAATCACTTTTACCTCTTTTCCATCACGAAACTTGTTACCAAGGAATGGAAATACCAGCCCGGCAAAGTTACTGCCTCCACCGGTACAGCCGATGACAATGTCAGGGTAATCACCGGCCATCTCCATTTGTTTTATGGCTTCCTGTCCTATAACAGTCTGGTGTAATAACACATGGTTGAGAACACTACCCAGTGCATATTTTGTATCCTCACGCTGTGCTGCGAGTTCGACAGCCTCGCTGATTGCCATTCCCAGGCTGCCAGTGCTTTCAGGATCTGCTGCCAGGATGCTCCTGCCGGCCTCCGTCATTTCGCTTGGACTCGCCACGCAGGATGCACCAAAGCTTTCCATAAAGGCGCGTCGATATGGCTTCTGATTAAAACTAATTTTTACCATGAACACTTCGATGTCGAGCCCAAACATGGAGCCCGCCAGGGAAAGTGAAGATCCCCACTGTCCTGCACCGGTTTCCGTGGTAATTCGCTTTACACCCTCAGCATGGGAATAGTATGCCTGGGCAACGGCAGTGTTCAGTTTATGACTCCCTGCGGGACTGACGCCTTCGTACTTGTAGTAAATCTTCGCGGGCGTATCGAGAGCTTTTTCCAGCCTCCTGGCCCGGTAAAGTGGCGCCGGTCGCCATTGACAAAGAATATCCCTCACTGGCTCGGGAATTTCTATGTAACGTTCCCGGCTTACTTCCTGCTGAATGATTGCCTCGGGGAAAAGAGGCGCAAGGTCCACGCCAGTGATTTCCATGCCTGTTCCAGGGTGAATAACGGGCGAAGGTGTTTCCGGGAGATCTGCGACAATGTTGTACCAGTTCTCGGGGATATCTTTCTCTTCAAGTTGGTATTTAATACTGTCAGTCATAACTCGTTATCTTTTTGTAGCTTGCTCTAAAAAAAGTGCGCGAGCATAGCATGAATCCGGCCAGGAATATATGCAGGTAACCAGCACAATAATAGAGGTATATTGCCCCACTTAGCGAGATCTAGCGGAACATGTCACTTTCAGCGTCCCGTACCAGCACGCTGGTATCGTGTTCGCTATTTACTACCCTGTACCCCCTGGCCAGGACCAGGGGCGAGGCCTCTGCCGCTTCTCCCATGAGCAGGCATGCGGCGGAAGCCAGGGCGTCAGCATCTGCTGTTTCACTTACCCGCAGGACTGTCCCGAACAGATCTTTTTCACCGCGCAAGTCATTCAGGGGAGTGATCCCTGAACATCCAATTGCAATTCCCACTGTGCCATTTCTCCATGCACGCCCAACACTGTCGTTTATAATGATACCAATGCTTCGGCCCGTAGCCGCTTCGATCGCCTGGTGAAGTGCCTTTGCCGATTTGTTCGCGTCAGAGGGTAGCAGGGTGACGTACTCGCCCTGGCCGGGTTCTTGTACATTTGAATGATCGATTCCGGCGTTTGCCATCACAATGCCTGAATTATGTTCAACAATTAAAACCCCCGGCTTATGGCGTACAACCCTGCGGGATTCGCCCAGGATTAATTCGACAATCCTTGGATCTTTTTCAACTTCAACGGCCAACTTGCTTGCTTCTGCGCCCGGCGTCACCTCATCAAGATTGACAATTCGACCCTCGGCCTTGGAGACAATCTTCTGCGCTATCACCAGCACATCATGATGCTCAAGCTCAAGATCGTTGGCGCAAAGACTTTGCGTGATAATTGCAGGCAGATCGTCACCAGGTTTTACCAGGGGAACGCCACCAATGGCTACAAGTGAAAGGGATAATGCTTCCATGTTTGAGATATAATTAGATAGTCCTGATGCGTGACAATGAATTTAATGTATGAAAAGAATCCTTGCAAGAAGGTGTAACTGGTGACGAAGGGTACGGATAATTTCCTGGCAATCTCGGGTGGAATTGGTGGAGCAAAACTCGCATTGGGGCTGCATAAAGTTCTGCCCCCCGGGCAGTTAAAAGTCCTGGCAAACACCGGCGATGACTTTGAACACCTTGGCCTGTCAATTTCACCGGACATTGATACATTACTGTATACACTCTCCGGGTTAAACAATGAAGAGTTGGGATGGGGGAGACGAGACGAAAGCTGGAACTTCCTGGAGGCATGCAAGCAGTTGCAGCTAGAGTCCTGGTTTCAACTGGGAGACAGGGACCTGGCGCTTCACATCTACAGGACACAACAGCTGGCAGCCGGGTTCTCATTGACCAACATTACGCAATCGCTCTGCGAGAAGCTTGATATCAGCACGCCAGTACTGCCGATGACGGATTCGCCTGTCAGGACGATGTTGGACACTGACCATGGGCAAATGGCATTCCAGGAATACTTTGTGAAACACAGGTGTGAGCCGGTGGTAAAAGAAATCTGGTACCAGGGTGCAGATTCTGCTGCTATTTCAAAGGAACTGGAGAAAGCTCTCCAATCTCCCGAACTGGGGGCTGTGCTAATCTGTCCTTCAAACCCGTTTTTAAGTATTGAGCCCGTGCTGGCCACGGCTGACTTGCGGGAGCGCCTGCGGGCCCTGGGGAAACCCGTTCTCCTGGTTTCCCCTATTATCGATGGAAAATCGATCAAGGGGCCCACGGCAAAGCTAATGCAGGAATTAAAAATACCAACGACCGTCGCTTCGATTGCAGAAATTTACCGCGGGCTGGCCACGCACATCATTATTGATGAACAGGATGTTCAGCATACTGAAACTATCATGGATACCGGGATGAAAGTGTTAACCGCAAATATCCTGATGAATGATCTCCAGGACAAGATGAAGCTTGCCGAGATTGCCATTGATTTTACCAGGCACTAGTTACACTGGCTGCTTATCCCTGAAATGAAAATAGTCATTCCACTAAAGGCACCAGCCAGGGCAAAAAAAAGGCTGTCTTCGCTTCTTGACCCGGAGCAGCGGGCGAATTTTTGTTGCCTGATGCTGCAGGATGTTCTGAACTCCATCCAGTTCGCAGGTTTTGAAGGTGAAACAATTGTTGTTTGCAGTGAGCCAACTATCCGCGAGATTACTGAAAGTTACGGCGTTCAACTTATCGTTACGCCAATGGATGGTGGCTATTGTGAAGATGCACTTATTGGAATTGAGTATTTCAGCTCGCGGGGTAATGAAGCAATCTCGATTATTCCCGCAGATGTTCCGCTACTGGCACCGGCTGATGTAACAGAGTTGAAGGAAAAGCACGCCTCGGGAATTACACTTTGTCCGGCAATGAGCGACGGCGGGACCAATGCGCTGGTTTTTGATCCACCCCTTGGGTTTCCCTTGCAGTTTGGGCTGGATAGCCTGAATAATTTCAGGAAAATTGCGGCTAGAAATGGTCTTGCAAGCCAGGTCCTTGAGATCGGTGGCCTGGCTCGTGACATTGATACTTGCGAGGACTTGAGGTGGTTGAAAAGCTGCGCTGAAGGTGGGGCAGCCTGGTCTTACCTGCAGGATATCCCTCTCGCAGCGGGATAGGCTTGCTAATCCCTTGAAATAGATAATTAAATTACAGGCCCAGATTCTTCGAAAAGGTAAAGCTTCCCGTGTGCCTGCCGATAACACTATTCATGTAATTTCATGAAAAGTGAGTTTCGGTGAGTAATTTAAACGGACTGCGGGCTGCTGTTCTGCCTGAAGAAGACAACTTGGAACTACCACGAGAGCCGTACCAGCCCATCCTGGATGCACTCTCTACCGGTGCGATCCTGATCGATCGGTCCGGTCGTATGCGTTCGTGTAACTCCAGGGCCAGGCAGCTTTTTCAGTATCGCAGGGTAGACCTGCTCAACAGGCAGCTGTCCGAGTTGTTTGAGCACGGGGCCCGCGGTCATATCAATACCGTCATTGCGGATTGCCTTCTCAGCTCTACAAAAAATGGCCACTACATCCTTCCTGAGCCCCTGGGCCTGAGACGGGACGGCTCATCTTTTCCCGTCGAGATACACCTGAGAAAAGCCCAGCTTGAAGATGAGGAATTGATTGTCTGCACCCTCAGGGATATTTCAAAGCGTCGACAAAATGAGGCTGACATCAGGACAAAAGAGGAAAAGATCAAAATGGCGCTGCAGGGCGCTGAATTATGGAGCTGGGAATATGACTTCCAGACACGTCTCATTTCCTACAGTGTGCAATATTCTTCCGGTCGCAGACCAGATAATTCAAGCTCTACAATTACCCTGGACGACTGGCTGAAACTTGTCGATGAAGAGGCCAGATCTCACGTAAAGTCCTGCTTTGACAAGCTTGAAAGTGGAGAATCAAGAGCAGAAGAGTTTGAATTTAAAGCTCGCCGCAAAAGTGGCAGGTGGGACTGGTTCCATTCATCAGGAAAGATCATTGATCATGCCAGGGATGGGCGGCCGCAGAAAGCCGGCGGCATTAACCTGAATATCTCCGAACGAAAGAATGCATTGGAAAAGTTAAAGGAGAGCGAAGAGCGCTTCAGGAGTGCATTTAACCAGTCGGCAATACCCATGCTGCTGGTTTCGCATCGCGAAGGAATTTTCAGGGTAAACCAGGCCATGTGTAGCCTTACCGGTTACAAGGAGGAAGAGCTGTTGAGCAAGGAGTTAATCGACCTGGTTCATCCGGAAGACCGAGTGTCGGTTAAAAAACAAATGGGCAAAACCATCAAGGGTATAAAAGACAAGTTTACACTTGAGTCCCGATACCTGACACAGGATGGTGATACACGATTTGTTTCCGCAAATGTGGTCAGTATACGCGGACGTGCAAATGAGTTTCGCTACTCCGTAGTACAGCTGACCGACATAACAGAAGAGCATAATCTTTCAAACAAGCTTGTTCACGAGGCAACACATGACAGTCTCACGGGCCTGGTAAATCGCAGGGAATTTGAAAACCGTCTTGCAAGCTCAATGAACGTCATCGCTGTGGAGAAGAGTGAAAACGCACTTGCATACCTCGACCTTGACCAGTTCAAGGTAATCAATGACACCTGTGGCCACGCAGCAGGTGACGAGTTATTGCGTCAACTATCGGCAATAATTCGCAAAAAACTCAGAAGAGGGGATGTTGTTGCACGACTCGGGGGCGATGAATTCGGGGTGTTTATGGAATCCTGCAGCCTGGAGCAAGCCAAGATGGTGATACGAAAAATTCATGATCTTGTTAGCAATTTCAGGTTCGTGTGGGAGGACAAGACATTTAATGTAACCATGAGCTCTGGTCTTGTGTCAGTTACGGAAGACTCAGGTGATCTCGTGGAAGTATTAAAACGCGCTGATTCTGCCTGCTATGCGGCAAAGGATGCGGGCCGCAATCGACTACATGTTTTTTGCCAGGAAGACGAGGAGCTAACGAGGCGCTCGGGCGAGATGCAGTGGGTATCCAGGATTAACAAGGCCCTGGAGGAAGACAGGTTCCAGCTGTTTTGCCAGCCCATCGCTGCGGTTTCAAACCCTGCCAGGGGAAGGCTCTATTATGAGGTCTTGTTAAGGCTCAGGGAGGAAGACGGTAGTCTCGTGCCACCCGGTGCCTTTTTACCTGCGGCGGAGCGATACGGACTGTCCATCCGCCTGGATAAGTGGGTGGTAAGCAGGACCCTTGGCTGGCTATCCAGGCACCCTGACCACGTTAGTAAACTCGACCTGTGCTGCATCAACCTTTCCGGAAATTCCCTGGGGGACACCGAGGTGCTTGCCTTTATAGAAAAGCAACTGGCGCGGACAGGGGTGCCGGCAGAAAAAATATGTTTTGAAATTACTGAAACAGCGGCCATATCAAACCTGGGCAACGCAACTGCTTTTATCAAGTCCCTGAAGAAACAGGGCTGCCTTTTTGCACTTGATGATTTTGGTAGTGGATTGTCTTCCTTCGCCTATCTCAAGTCACTGGAAGTGGATATTTTGAAAATTGACGGCACTTTTGTCAGGGAGATTGCAAGTGACCCGGTGGACCAGGCAATGGTCCGATCCATTAATGAAATCGGTAAGGTGCTTGGCAAGTATACTACCGCAGAGTTTGTTGAAAATGACGAGATACTCAAGGTGCTGCATGATATTGGTGTTGACCGGGCGCAGGGCTATGGCATAAGTAAACCGATGCCGCTGGATGAAGTAGACAAGCTGGGCTAGTTTCACACTGCAATCCGTGCACTTCACTGGTGATACGACGCGCTGGTGAAAGTTGTAGTACACTACCTGCAAGTTCGACTTTTATGTTTTTCCAGGTAGTAAATATGTTTAGAAGGTTTTCTGCCCGCCTCGTCAAAGCAAGCGCTCTCATTCTTTTTTCCTGCACACTGCCGGCTTCCGGAATAGATAAACAAGCCACACTGCAGACCCTCGGCGCCAGGTTTTTTCATGACAGCAACCTGTCGAAAAACAGGCAGCAGTCATGCGCCAGCTGTCATAACCCGGCCTTCGCATTCGTGGATAAAAGGGATAACGGTGTCAATAGTGCAGTCTCGCTGGGTGATGATGGTGTTTCGCTGGGAGACCGGAATGCGCCAACCCTGAGTTACGCGCACCTGACCCCGGGCTTCGTAAAGAACAGAGAAGGGATATACCTGGGTGGGCTCTTTCATGATGGTCGCGCCGATACCATGCTCATCCAGGCGCTGGAACCGATAGTCAATCCCATAGAAATGGCATTACGGGATGCTGATGAAGTTCGTCAAAGGGTTCTTGAAAACGCTTCGTATGCAAGATCTTTAAAAGCAATATTTGGCAATGAGGTATTGGATAGTTCGCAGAAAACTTACCAGGCCGTGGCGGAGAGCCTGGCGATGTTTGAGAAAAGCCGGCAGTTTTCGCCGTTTGATTCCCGCTATGATCGGTATCTCAGGGGGGAGTACAAAATGACCAGGGAAGAAGACCTTGGTCGAAAAATATTTTTTTCAGATCTTGTGAACTGTCGTTCCTGTCACCTTGTAAACCAGTCGCCAAAGTATTCCAGGGAAACCTTCACCAACTATCAATATCACAATATCGGCGTGCCTCGAAATAAGCTGGTCCGCGCCAGCAACGGTAAGGGGGAAGCCTTTACAGATGCCGGGTTACTCGACAGTCCACGTGTCTCTGACGTTGAACAAAGAGGCAAGTTCAAGGTGCCATCATTACGTAATGTCGCAGTAACAGGGCCGTACATGCATAACGGCGTATTTAGTGAAATCAAAACTGTGCTGCAGTTTTATAACAAGTACCTGGTGGAGAATGCGCTCAGTCGAATTAACCCGGAAACAGGCAGGATATGGCAATCTCCCGAGGTAGACGAAAATCTCAGCCTTGATTTGCTTGAAAACGGTCAACCGCTTGATGCTATTTTTATCGGCGCGCTGGAGGCGTTTCTAAAAACCCTGACCGATAGGCAATACGAACACCTGGTGTACCAGGACAAATCTGAATGAGTGCCCAGCAGCGAGGGCGGCTAGCGTTAAGTTAGCCGGATTCCCCTGAGGTCAGGGCTTCCTTGATTTGTCTCAATTTTTCCCGTTCACTGGATTCACTTTCCCCGAGGCCGGGTAACTGTATGTCTGTCTCTATCATACCCGGTACCGCGACGGGGCTATCTATGGATAGTTCCAGTTCTGACTCGGTGGGCGCGCCTGCGAGGTTGTTTTCTTCCTCGATTTCCAGTTCCGGCTCAAGCATCGGTTTGATCGGCTTCTCTTCCTCTACAACGCGCCGGTGAATGGTAAAGGAGGGAAGGGAAATGTAGCGAGTCAATGTGTTTGAAGCCCTGTCGTCGTAGCCACTGACAAGAAACCGCATGAAAAGCAGGGTGATAAATACGATGAGCAAGGCCGTCATGCCGGCCAGTAGAAAGCGAAGTAGTTTTCGGCCCGCGCTGGCCGCCAGTGTTGGGTATGCGTGCTCCGCCTGGTCCTCAAAATCATCCATGGACCTAGAATAGGGAAATGCCGCACCGCGGTCTAGTGCTGTTGCCAGGCAGGCGCAAAGAATTACCCTTTTTTTATTCTTCGGTGTATGGTTTAAATTCGTCAAAACGCGAGGAAGCCAGTCCATGAGTAACGCCGCATCAAAAACCACCCGGACAATGTGTCCAATGAACTGCGCACCGACGTTATGTGGCATGAATGTCACAGTCGAAGACGGCAGGCTTACCCAGGTCAAAGGCGACAAGGGAAACCCGGATAGCAAGGGTTTTCTATGCGTCAGGGGGCAGGCGGCTCACGAGATAATTGACAACCCCAAGCGGATTTTACAACCAATGGTTCGCGACCAGCGCGGGTCGTCTGACTGGAGAGAGGTGAGCTGGGAAGAAGCGATAGAGCGAATCGCCGGCAACATCAAGTCGGTAAACCATGACAACGTTGGAATGTGGATTGGTCATGGAGAACTCGCTAACGATTATGGCGTGTTTGCCAATGCCCAGCTTGGAATGCGCCTGGCCATGATGTACGGCCTGCAGGTGTGGGATGGCTCAATGATCTGCTGGGGGCTTGGCGGTTTTGGACTTGGACTAACAGGCATGATGGAGGTGAACAGCAAGGAGGACTTGGGAGAAAATTCTGACCTGGTTATTCTCTGGGGTGCCAATATCGCCAGCCAGCCCAATACCTCGAGTCACATTGCTGCCGCGCGCGCCCGTGGCGCCCGGGTCGTCGTGATAGATATACGAAGAAGTGAAGCATGCAAGCTTGCCGACGAAGTTATTCTCGTCAAACCGGGCACTGATGCGGCCCTGGCCCTGGCCATGATGAATATCATTATCGAGAACGGCGGCCAGGACGATGAGTTTATTGCCGAACACACCCTGGGTTATGACAAGCTCAGGGAACATGCCGCCAGCTTCACAGCGGAAAGTGTAGCCGCCATATGTGGTGTTTCCGCCGAAGACATCAGGCGTCTAGCCATGGAATATGCAGATACTGCCAGGGCGATGATAATCATCGGTGGTAGTTCCCTCTACAAGGATGGCCGGGGTTGGGAGGCGAGCAGGGCAATTAGCTGTCTTCCGGGTCTCACGGGAAAATCCGGGAAACCAGGCACGGGCCTTGGCCCTCGTCATGCGGGCAACGCGCATGGTTTTGCGCTCAATCACATCGTCGACCCGGGCATGATGCCGCCGGGCAATTACATACCAAACCAGATGTCTGCCATACTGCGAGGGCTTGAAGAAGGGCAGCTCAAGCAAATGCTTTTGCTTGGCACGAACATGCTGTCATCCTATGCCGATAGCAACAGGGTTGCGTCGGGCCTGGAAAAAACCGACATGGTCGTGGTGCACGACCTGTTCATGAATGAAACAGCAGAACGATTTGCAGATATTTTTCTGCCAGCCACCTGCTGGCTGGAAGACATTGGCTGCAAGGCCACCGCATCTACACTGGTATTAATGGATCGGGTCTTGGAGCCGGCAGGAAACTGCCGTTCCCTGGCACAGGTGACAAGAATGCTTGCCGATGCACTGGAGGTTGAGAATTTTTATCCATGGGAACATGAAGCGGGTCATATCGATGCTGTTCTCGATCATCCCTGTACCGGCCATATCACCGTAGAAAAATTGCGGCAACAGGGAGGCCTGCTCCAGCTGGATGTATCACCCGTTGCCCATGTGACACATCAGTACACGACACCTTCTGGAAAGATTGAATTTTATTCAACTACCGCCGAGAAGGCTGGCTTGTCAGCCTTGCCGGATTATAGCGAGGCGCCTGTTGACGAGTATCCACTGCAGCTCCGCTTTGGACGCACGCTTGACCACTTCCATTCGTTTTACAACCATGGTGCTGCTTTACCTTCAATGGCAAAACTTGAAGAAGCGCCCTTGCTATGGTTGTCCAGTGAAGATGCTCAACGGAGAAATATAAATTCCGGGGATGAAATTCGGGTTCATAATGGCAGAGGTACCTGCGATGCCAGGGCCCATGTCAGCGATGACTACCCGGCACCGTATGGATGCATGACGGTCAACTTGCGCTCAACAGCCTTACCCAGGGAGACGAGGCTCTACCGGAATCTGCAATTAATATTTTTCCGTTCAGCGTAGGTCAATCGGCTTACGATGCGCGGGTGGAAGTGAGCAGGCACTGAGCTAGTGCTGGTGTCCGCCAGCCCCATGGGCATGGCCATGACTCAATTCATCA
>CAZXDV010000022.1:0-21788 GCA_964639535.1 uncultured Enterobacteriaceae bacterium
GCTGATTTTTCGAACTAAATGACACCAAGTGGGCGTTTACAGCTGCTGAAGTTCTCTTTCTTAATCAATAATTTAAATTAAATTAATTAATTAAATTACTGTATTTATTTATATTTTTATTCTTTCATGACAGAACCAAGAACCCCGGGGTCGCGCCACTTTCCGCCCAGAAGGCGCCACAGGCACAGGCAGGTAAGCGAAAAAATCATGATGACAAACAGCAGCCACGACACCCTTGGATCCGCATTTAGCTTGCGAATTATCACGTACTGGGCCAGCAGCATGAACCAGTTTACCAGCGCAGAGTAGACCATGAGCCAGCGGGTATCACCGGCACCACGCAGCACACCGCTGGCGACGATTCGAATGCCGTCAGCCATGACGTAGGTGGCCAGCCCCAGCATCATGTAGCTGGCCAGGTCGATGATCATATCGCCATCTCCACCAGGGCTGACAAATATCTCCACCAGCGGCACCCTGAATACCACGAAAATTACCGCCAGCACCCCGGTATAGGCCAGCGCTACCAGGAATGCAGAAGCAATGACCTGGTTGGTCCTGGTCATATTACCGGCACCGACAAACCTGCCCACGAGGCTGATAACGCCGATATTCAGGCCGAGCATGGGCACAAAGGCAAGGATGTCCCAGTTAAAAACGATAGTGGCCGCCGCCGCTTCAGCTATGCCGTAGGACTGGAACATCAGCAGGAACAGGTTAAATGCTGCCACGTTCAGGAACATTTCCAGTCCGGATGGAAGACCAAGCCTGATAAAGCGCCTCATGATGCCGTGATCAAGTGCAAGGGAGTCCCGCACCGAGAATTCAGCCCTGTTACTACGGCGCAAGTAAAAAAACAGGAACAGCAGCAGGGCGAAGAAACTGCTGAAAATAGTGCCCCAGGCGGCACCGATAATGCCCAGCGCCGGCAGGCCCAGCTTGCCGAATATGAGCACGTAGGAGAGGGGGATATTCAACATCATGCCCAGCACATCGCATACCATCACTACGCGCGTTTTGCCGATCCCGGAAAAGAAAGACGCCAGGCATACCTTGCTAAGTGGAAGAAAACTGCCGTAGACAAGAAGCTGGTAGTAGACTTTTTCCAGCTTGACCTGCTCACTTTCATGCCCCATGGCGGAGAACAGGTCAGCCACAAAGTAAGCGATGAAGAGCAGGATCGGCATGCAAAAAATAGCAATGATGATGCCCTGGCTGACAACGCGGCTACATTTCTCTCTCTCGCCGGCACCGAAATACTGTGCCACGAGAGCGTTGCTGTAGGCTAGCAGGCCAAGAAATAGCGACATTGAGAAAAAAGAAGCTACCCCGCCTCCCATTGCCGCGGCCATGTGCAGGGGATCTATCTGCGACATGAAGTAGCGATCGGTAAATATCATCACCGCAAATGCTCCCTGGGATACCACCATGGGTAACGACAGGCGTAACAACTCCATGAGGGTGGGGCGGTGAAATAAAGCTGAATCGAGACGCATATTGTAAAACTGCCTGTCGCCGGCGTGGCCTTGAAAATATCACTAACTAACTTAGGGGCTGCGCAGTATACAGCCTGTGGTTTTTATTGCCCCGGAAATTCAAAAACCATGGGCTATTTACTTGGAAAGTCTTTCAGTTACTATGGCGATACTCGGTACACGGCAGGGGCCACTTTATGAACATTGCTATTTTCTTCACTATCTGGTCGTCAAAGATTTCCTCCGATGAAATGTCCAGGCACTTTGGTGAAGCGCCGCTTGGCTGGTTAAAGGAACAGGAGGCAGTAAAGGCCGTGGAAATCTACACGCCGGAGCCGGGCAATGTCCCGGTGCTGGACGACATCCCGGCGCCAACGCTGATCCTCCAGGTTGACCTCGAGGATGAAGCGGCTGGCAACGCGCTCATGAACTCCACCGATTTTCAGGCCAATGTCTGTGACCTGGGCGCGTTCAGTGAAGCTATCGAGCGCAGTCGGCTGGAAATTACCGAGGCCGTGCAGTACCCGGTAGGTGAGCAGAAAGACATTGCGCCGCGCACTTCGCCACTTTCCTTCGTGGTTCGTTACTATGGCCCGGTGACTGATCCGCAGCAGTTTGTGAATTTTTACACCAGCAACCATCCACCGATACTGGCGAAATTTCCGAACATCAGGAATGTCCTGTGCTACCTGCCGCTTGGCTGGCAGGATAAGGACAGCTTCGCTGAAGAGGAACTGGTGATAGGGAACGAGGTCGTGTTCGATGACCTGGATGCACTGCTGCATTCCATGACCACGCCGGTGCTACAGGAAGCGCTGGATGACGCTGATCAATTCCAGCCCTTTGGCTACAGCACGCATCACGCCATGCACAGGGAGTTACTTTTTCGCAGGTAATGGCAGTCTCCATCAGATTAACTGCTCCATCATCCTGAAACGGCGGTCACAGCGCTCGCACCTTATACGCAGGCCGGGCTTGCCCCAGACATTGGCATCACAGCCAGGGCAGCAATACTTGGTCTTATTCCTGTTTGCCCTGGTTTGCAATACTTCCACCACGGGAGTGATACCGGGCACGAGTTCTTCTATTTTTATGTTCAACACCTGCTCCAGCTGAATCTCCTGGATTTCAACCGGGCTGAGTTCGTATTCCCCCCGCACCTGGCAGCTTTCGCGTACCGCCGGTATTCGATCTACCCAGCTTAGCTTGAAGCCTTTTTCAGCCAGGCTACGGCAGGCCATGAGAAATGGCCCGTGGGAAACCGGGTAATCTGACATTTGTTGCCCGGTCTTTCGCCCCCCCGGTTCCCCTGTCTGGCTCGGCATCAGGCCAATGCTTTCCATTTTCGCTGCCCATTCCCGGTTGTGATAACCATGACGGCTTTTTCTCGAGCCGTGTACCTGTTGCCACAGGTGACATTGTTCATGCACCAGGGTTTGCATCACTTCTACCAGGGTATGCGAGGCAAAGTAAGCCGGGTTTATGGCTATCTCGTGTGCTTTCTCACCCTCGCGATTGGCCCATCGCTCCGGTGAAAAGTAACCCATGGTGTTGGTCTCACGCTGCACAGTAAGAAGGCACTGTGGCAGGACTCCTTCAAAAAGCGCCTCGTTGAAATGGTCAAAGGCGAGGTTTAGCAGCCCGTAAAATTCCTCTGTAGGCGGAGATTTTTTGTTTTTCGAGGTGTTCATAATTTTGTATCGTACGATACAATAAAATGATGCACTTCGGGTTAAATTTGATCGCTTTCCGGTGAAGGCGGGGGCTCATGTATAATCCCTGATTTTTAAAAATGGGTGTCGTGAATGAAATTTTCGGAAGAGGATATTGCAGAGAGGATCAACGGCGTGGCAGCGACTGCAATATTAAGAATGCTGTTTGATACGTTACTTCAAAAAAAAATACTGAGCGAAGAAGAAATTGAAATCATCCTGAACTGTGCAGTAGTGGAAGTTGATATAGACAACAAGACAGATATCGATGGGCGGGTTGCAGCCACGAAGTCGTTTATCAAGAATTTCATGCAGGATGATTCTGAAAAAACCCTTGGATAGGAGCGAAATCTAATGAGCAACAACATTCCTGAAGCTTATCGAGACCTGCTTGATGGCGCCGTGTACGTGCACATGGCAACGCACATGAAAGACGGTTCAATACAGGTGAACCCCGTGTGGTGCAGCTATGACGGGAAACACATACTCATAAATTCTGCGCTGGGTCGAGTAAAGGATAAAAACCTTCGCCGCAACCCGAATATCACCGTGATGGCCATGGACCCGGAAAATCCCTATCGCTGGCTGGAAGTTCGCGGCGTAGTGGAAGAATTTGACGAGAGTGATGCTGCCGATGCCCAGCTGGACGACCTGGCCGAGCTGTATCTTGGGCAAAGACCTTACCCTTTCAGGCAGGAGGGAGAACAAAGGGTGATCTACAGGATAAAGCCTGAGAAAGTCCAGGCTTTCCAGATGTAATAGTATGTAGCTAGATGCTGTAGTCCATGGTGTGGAGACCGCACTCGCGGTTCTCTTCTACCTTGGTGGGGTCACGATACTTTCCGACCTGAGGTAAATCATGCTCATACAGGTAGCCTTCCATATCCACCTCGGTCCAGTTTAGAAAGGGCGCTACCTTGCAAACGCCATTGGCTCCTTCACTGAAGACGTCCAGGGTTTTCCTGAAATCAGTTTCATCCCGACGAATCGCGGTCAGCCAGTAATCCGGCCTTTGTTCGCGCATCATGCGCTGAAAAGGTTCCAGCTTGACCTGGCGCGTGAACTCGGCGTGCAATTCGTTGTCCACCGAAGGAATGCCATTCATGATGGCGTTTCTTCGTGCAGCTGTCATTTCAGGAATATAAACGTCGATGTTCAGGTTTAAATCCTGGATAAGTTTTTCAGCGTAGGTGTAGGTTTCAAGGGTGTTATAACCGGTATCGATCCAGGCCACCGGTACATCGGGCTTGATGGATGTGGCCAGGTGAAGCATAACTGCGGAAAATGGGCCAAAGCTCGTCGTGACGATGGCCTTCTTGTGCTGGTCAAAGACCCACTCCATGATCTCCCTGGGGGAGTCAAGGTTCTCAGGTAATGCAGCTTGCGGCATGGCAGACATGGCATTGGCTCCGGTTATACAAAATGGATAACATAGTTTCTCAGCGCGTATTTTATCGATAAATAAATTCAGATAAAGAATTAATAACTATTTTAATATAACTTGTGGATATAAACAGCGAATTCCTGCATAAAACCGGCAAGCTGGGTGGGCTGGTGCCCGGCCTGGTGTTGTGCCTGCTGGCCCTGTTGCCCGCAGGCGCTGCCTTTGCCGAGGACAGGGCAGATACAGCATTTAACGGTACCTGGATCATCAGTGAAGAACTCAGCGACGACACGGACAAGCAGGTAGAAAAAGCCATCAAGGAGGCTGGAGGCAAGCCAAGGAGCAAGAAAAAAGGCAAGGGGCGTTACAAGGGAGGGCCGCCAGAGCAGGCCATGTATGATCATATATCCTACGATGAGATCCTGCGTTTCCAGTACCAGTCCCCGGAGTTCAGGCTGGAATATGAAGAGGGCTTTACCCGCGTGTTTCACTCCGATGGTCGACGCCGCTCAGCCAGTGCCAGTGGCAGGGACAGGAGAGAACGTACAGATTTTGCCTTTGCCAGCTGGTCGGACGACGGTAATACGCTATACGTGGAATCGAGACCCAGGGACGGTGGCAGAACAAGCGAGGTTTACAAGCTGGCCAGGGGCGCGGACGGGTCTGAACAGCTGCAGGTGGAACTCGTGCTCAAGCCACTGCTATTTAGCGGAACAGTAAGGATCAAGCGTGTGTACCTGCGCCAGGGTGCCCGCCAGCCGGGTTCATCCCGATAATACGCCACCATTTTTCAAACGTTTCTTGTCCAACTCGTATTTCATCCACATTTCCCTGGCCTTTAACCGGGCAGCCTCAAGTTCTTCCTCGCTCAATTGAATGGCGATGGCATCCCGTGGGCTCAGGGCCTGTTCGTGACCGCCGGCCACGGCGATACCAAACCAGGCATAGGCCGTCTCCCGGTCCACTTCGACACCTTCGCCATTTAGATAAATAGAGCCCAGCTTGTACTGGGCATGCAGGTTGCCCTGGGCGGCAGCCTGCTCGTACCAGGTGATCATCTGCTCCACGTCCCGGCGAATACCGATGCCGTTCTCGTACATGTGGGCGAGGTTGAACTGTGCCTGCGAAAAACCCTGTTCCGCCGCCTGCCTGTAGCATTTAAGGGCAATGGCAGAGACCGGCTCTGTTCCCAGGCCTTCTGCATACATGAAGCCGAGACTATGCTGGGCCTCGGCAAGCCCGTTACGGGCGCTTTTCTTGTACCACTTCAATGCTTTTGCATAATTTTTTTCAACCCCGATGCCGTTGAGGTACATGTAACCCAGGTTGTTCTGCGCCTTGCCATCTCCTTCCTCGGCCAGCAGCTTAAGCTGCCTCAGCGCTGTATCGTGATCCCCTGCGAGAAAAGCACGGTGAGCCGACTGAAAGTCCGCTTTTTCACAGGCTGGTAGAATGAACAGCAGGGGAATAAGGAATAATGCTTGCGAAACCTTCATTTGAAAAAGTCTTTAGCAGCCATTACCAAACAGGCAGCGATTCGGGTCTTCATCTTCGCAGGCTATCTGCCCGCTGGCACCAACCGCCCAGTTTTCTGAAATACTGATGACAGGGCAGCCCCTTGGAAGAGGCATGCCATCAAGGCGTACATATTGCCCCGGGGCTTCGTACTTGCAGGACACGAATTCACCATGATTTTCAATACTCACACCGTAAAGCTTTTCCACAGAGAGTAATCCCTCCAGCGTGACATCTTCCGAGACACTCCAATCATAGTCTTGGGGTACTACCCGTGCACGGATTTCCTGGGGAGTGGGGCACGCCCGTGCATGCAGCAGCTGGGAGAACAGCAAGGTGCTGAACAGCAGAAAGAGCCTGGATAGTTGCACTGTAATTTATTTACACATGTTTAACTTAGACAGACCTGCAAGCATAGCAGGAGGTTCAATTGGCAAGAAGCCCGTGAACGGGGCTATTATCGTGCAACCCGCAATATACCAACCCAGGGGAGCAGGCCCGCGTGACTGGAAAACTCGACCCGCAAATCGCAGCACTACTGGCCTATATCGAGCAGGCCAGGCTGCCATCATTTGAAGACCTGTCCTACGAAGACGCCAGGCAATACTACCGCGAGTCCAGTGCAAAGCTGGCCGGGGACCCGCGCGATGATGTCAGCAGTGCCGAGCTTGTACTTGAAGCCGGTGACAGGTATATCCAGGCTCGTCATTATCGGCCACGGGCTCTGGAGCAGGAGTGCCTGCCTGTGCTGGTTTATTTTCATGGTGGTGGCTGGTGTGTTGGCGACCTGGAAACCCACGACCACGTATGCCGCTGGCTCAGTGTTCTTGGCGGCTGCGCGGTGATCTCCGTTGATTACCGGCTGGCACCGGAACACAAGTTTCCCGCCGCCGTGGAAGACTGCATGGATGCCTGCAAGCTAATCCACGCCCGGGCAGGGGCCCTGCGGATTGACAAAAACAGGATAGCCGTAGGTGGAGACAGCGCCGGAGGCAATCTCGCGGCGGTGGTCAGCCTGCTGGCAAGGGATGAAGGCGGACCGCACTTTTGCGCGCAACTCCTGGTATATCCTGCCACGGACATGCTGATGCGTTTCCCCTCCCACGCTGCCAACGGTAGCGGTTATCGTTTAACACGCAGTGCCATTGCGTGGTTTATCTGCGGCTACCTGAGACAGGGCGAGGACATGAAGGACTTTCGCGCCTCGCCCCTGCTGGCAGAAAAGCACGACGGGCTTCCACCAGCCCTTGTCATTACCGCAGAATTTGATCCCCTCCTGGATGAGGGCAAGGCCTACGCGCAAGAGCTATCCGACTCAGGTGTCGAGGTTGAATATCGCTGCTATGACGGCATGATCCATGGATTTTTTGCCATGCCCGGTGCCGTGGATGCAAGCCGGGAAGCGCTGGCGCACGCCGCAAAATTCCTGCAGCAACAGTTCAGCCCCGAGCGGGGCTAATCCTGGAAAAGGTCAAGAGCAGCTGCCGTCATGGCCTCAACACCGGTAAGAATGGTGGGCCGGGGCAGTGGCGCAAACTCGGCAGAGTGAAGGGAAGGAAGGATCCTGCCTTGCTGTTTCGCGGAGCTCACTATGGCGGGATCCACGGCGCCCAGCCAGAAGAAGAAGCTGGGGATCCTTGGCTCCACCCTTCCGTACTGTGAAAAGTCTTCACCACCCATGACCGGGCTGACCTGTACCACGCGTTCATCGCCCAGCTGCGTCTCGAGGACCCCGGCAAGCCGTTTTGTAAGCTGCGGGTTGTTATACAGGGCAGGGGTGTACTCATCCCGTATTTTAATTTCCGGCAACCTGTCATCGGGCAAACCGCTGACTTTCGCCTGGGTCATGGCAATACGCCTGATACCAGCTAGCAGCGCCTCGCGGGTGCTGTCTGAATAGGAACGAACCGTGAGCTGAAGATCCACGAAATCAGGAATGATGTTGTGCTTGGTGCCACCGTGAATTGAACCCACCGTGACAACAGCAGATTCCAGTGGAGATATCTCCCTGGATACCAGCGTTTGCAGGGAATTAATAATAGCCGCGCTGAGTACCACCGGGTCGCGGGTGGTGTGCGGGTAGGCGCCATGGCCACCCACGCCATGCACGCGAATGTCAACGGAGTCCACGTTGGCCATGGCAAAGCCTTCCACGTAGCCGATTTTCCCGGCAGGAAATGCTGCCTTGACGTGCAGACCGAGGGCGTAATCAGGTCGCGGAAAGCGGGTAAAAAGCCCATCCTTGATCATCGCCCTGGCTCCTGCACCCCGTTCCTCGGCAGGTTGACCAATCATCACCAGCGTTCCCTGCCACTGCTTCCTCGTCGCAGCCAGCCTGCGCGCGACACCGGCAAACACCGTCATATGTATATCGTGACCACAGGCATGCATGGTGTGGACTGTTTTGCCAAGGTCATCCACAACCTGGGTGCGGCTGGCGTAGGGCAGGCCGGTCTTTTCTTCGATGGGAAGACCATCCATGTCTGCCCTGATGAGGACTGTTGGCCCTGCGCCGTTTTCCATGACGCCGACCACGCCGTGGCCACCGACCCCCTCGGTGACCCTGAATCCTGCTGCGGAAAGCTCCTGCGAAAGTCGTGCTGCCGTGTTTTTCTCGTGAAATGAGAGCTCCGGGTTCTGGTGCAGGTGCTGGTAAAGCTTTTCCAGGTGAGGGTAGTCATTTTCAATTGGCTGGTTTTGCGCAGCTTGTAGCACGGCGCTCAATAGCAAGCAGAGTGTGAAAAGGGTGGTCCTGGTGTGGGTCATAGCGGACGTATTCCGTAAAAAAGGTTTAAAGATTATCAAGTTATGCCCTTGAGCTGGCAAGCTCAATCTTATGAAATAGACTGTATAAATATACTGTTTAATTTATTTGTCTAATTGTACTTGACTAATTAATCTGTCTAATTATACTGTCTATCCCTTTTTGTGCTAAATGTGAACAAATGAGTCTTCTAACAAGCAAGCAACTTATTGATATCGCGGGAATTTCCCGGGCAACACTCAATAATTACATCAAGCTGGGGATCCTGGACAAGCCAAGCGTGGCTCCAGCCCAGGATAAGAATGAACGCGCGCGCCGCATCGGATACTTTCCAGAGTCCGCACTGCAGCGCATTGAAGCTGTTAAACAAATGAAAAAACGGGGTATGGCAATGTCAGACATAGCAAAAGAACTGGAGAATACTGACATGGAGGGGTTTTTCCTGGATGAAACGGATCACATAGAACTGGAGCTGGATCCAAAGCTGGAGGGTACCAGGGTCACCAAGAAGTCCGAGTTAACACAGGACAGGATACAGCAGGAAACATCAAAAACAGATGAGGGAGAGATTGAAAAAGGAGAGGGCAAGGAAATAAATATCGTGAAGCAGCAGCCCCTGCCGGCAAAGCTTGAAAGCCTTTCCATTGATATGTCACTGGAGAACCTGCCCGGACCGGCATACATGGTGAACAATAACTTTGAGCTGGTGTGGTGGAACGAGGCGGCCTTTGAGGATCTGTTTTGCCTGGATAACCCGCTGGACGGCGATATTGAATCTCGAAATCTTCTCAAGTTATTGATAACTAATTCAAAAGTGAGAAAACTCGCAAACTGGGAGGAGTTGTTTGCCATCCATCTAAGCTCAGCAAAACGCCGAATTCCCGAGAGTACCCTGAGCAATACGTACGGCACCATGAATTCCGATGACGTACGCCTGGTAGAGCAGTTAAACCATTCCACGGAATCATCCGGGCACAAGCATATTTCGCACTATCATGTTGATATTTATGATAAAAATGCCGGAATGATCCTTCCGCACGACCTCTACGTGTCGTTTTTCCGCGAAGGTATCATGTTTGCCTATTCCCCTGAGGACCTGGAAAGTGACAACATCCTGGATTTTCTTTCGCGCCGCAGTCACGTGATACGAGACCTGCTGAAAAAGCGAAAACCCTTCCTTACCGACCTCGCGGTCATCGTCGCGGACTTACAGGATTCCTGCCAGATCTGTGCAGAACTGCCCCCGGAGGAGTATTTTCAACTTATTAATCACATCTGGCAGGCCTCAGAGCCAGTTTTTCGAAAATATTATGGCACCCATGGTAAGCACGTGGGTGACGGTATGCTGTATTACTTCTTTCCACAGCCAGACTCCAATTACATCGCAAATTCAATAAATTGCGCGCTGGAGCTAAAGCAGATAATGGGTGAGGTAACACGGGAATGGCAGGCCAGGAAGAACTGGCTGCACGAGCTACACCTGAATATTGGCCTGAACGAGGGCCAGGAGTGGTTTGGCACCTACTATTCTGCCACCAACCTCGAATTTACCGTGCTTGGCGACACCATTAACCACGCCGCCCGCATCAGTGACCTGGCGCGCTATGGCTCGATCCTGGCAACCAAGGGCATGGTAGGTAAGCTGACTCCTGAAGAGCGGCAGGCCTTTCGTTTTGGCATTCGCCAGGAAACGGCCAAGGGTGATGAGATCTTTGTGTCTGACCTTTATTCCCGCGTGTCATCGCTGGTTGACCTGAAAGACGACAAGAATATCAAGTTCCATGATATCGCCACGATTCCTGTCACGGAGATTATCGATGCCAGGGGTGAACACCTGTACCGCCGCAGTAAGCGCTAAAAGCCTTTAAACACTTTCACTTCCAGCCCGGTAAGCCGTATCTACCGGGCTTTTTTTTGCCCCCTGGTAATAGCCTGGCTTATATATGACTACGCATAATGTATATTATGTTAAATAATATTTATTTCAGGAATCCAGCAAGCAAGTGGTGTAGATTGGGCAGCCCACATAGCCACAGGGCAAAGCGCAATGAAAGCGAGTTATTGGGATTCACTGGCCTCTTCTTTTGATGACGAGGTTTTTGACCCGGTAGCAGAAGATCGGAATGCTGTCATATCCGGACTGGTCAGGCAGAATGCCTGTTCAGGCCATGATTTGATAGACATCGGTTGCGGAAACGGCCGCAATATAGCGCGCTTTCACAAGCTTTTCAGGCAAGTGAAGGGGATCGATATCTCTCCGGCCTGTACCAGGCAGGCCAGGAAACTACTGGCTGATAAAGAAAATGTCTCCATTGCCTGCCATGACCTTGTTCGCCCCTTCCCTGCCAGCCAGCAATATGACCTGGCACTTTGCATCAACGTAGTCCTGGATCCTGTTTACTCCCGTCGAAAGCGCCTGTTTAAGCACCTTTTTTCGCTGATCAGGCCAGGAGGGCGTTTAATCATGGTCGTACCCTCGGTAGAGTCCGTGCTGTTGACCACACACCGGATGGTATCCCTTAACCTGCGTCATTTTCCCAATTACAGCCAGGCTGCCGCCGCAACCAACGACCAGCTCGGGTTTACCGCGAAATCCCTGCGCGACGGCATCATCAGCAAAGGCGGTACACCGACAAAGCATTATTTAAAGGAAGAACTGCAGCTGCTATTTGAAGAGTCCGGTCAGCAGGTACAGCACTTGAGCAAGGTCGAATACCCCTGGAACACTGAAATCGAGGACCCTGCGGCCACCATGCAGGCCCCATTTCCCTGGGACTGGCTGGTCATGTCATCTGCCCCGGCCTAGGCACCAGGGCTGATTTATGCCCTTTTGCTATATATCTATCTTATAAAGTACTTTATTATTTTATATACAATATCTTATGAACTTTTTTGAAAGTACTTAATTTAAATGATGTATGGGCTTATCCAGTTGAAAAACGCGTCCGGGTCCCTTCCCCATCCAGCCTGTTGAATCTCAGGATCCGGGGGATTTTGCGACTGCCATCGGTAGAATTTTAGAGCTGAAAAAGACGTGCTCCATCCAGGCACAGCCACCCCAGGCTCGACACAGCAGGCCGCATCAGTCCTGTAACTCACGCGGTCGTTGGAGTGTCTCGAGGGTGTAGCTGCCCTGCACTGTCAACCATCCTGCTGCATCGCAGCAGAGTACGGCCACTGCCGCCGTTGGTAACAACTTTCCAGAATCGCTCAGTGCCGGTGACTCATTGCTGAGGTACAGGAGCAGCTCTTCCAATCCCGGGTTGTGGCTCACCAGCATGAGTGCCTGGCATTCTCCGTGGGCCTTCTGTAGCAGGTTAAGCATGTCAGAGAGGCCGGGGTGGTACAGATCCTCGACCCAGCTGACCTGGTTTTTCTTCAATTCCAGCTCTTCCTTTACCAGTTCCACCGTCTGCCGGGTACGCAGGCTGGGAGAGCTAAACACCCTGTCAGGTCTATAGCCATTGTCATTCAGCCAGGCTCCCATAGCCGGAGCGTCTCTCCTGCCCCGCTTGTTCAGGGGCCTGTCACGGTCACTTTTGGCATCCGTGTTCCAGTCCGATTTAGCGTGGCGCATGAGAATTAGTTTTTTCATTGCCTGTTACCCCTTGAAAATATAGCCACTCATGCTATTAAGTAGCTTTACTCTCGGCCAGTTTTTTTATGACCACAATCCCGGAATCCTTTGCCTCGCTGGACCTCGGTTCCAACAGTTTTCATATGATCGTCGCCAGCTACGAGGACGGGCGCCTGCAGATAATCGACCGCCTGCGCGAAACGGTACGCCTTGCCTCGGGTCTCGATGAAAAGGGTAACCTGAGCGAGGAGTCAGTCAATCGCGCGCTTGATTGCCTTGAGCGCTTCGGGCAAAGGTTGAGGGAAATTCCAAAGATTAACGTCCGTGTTGTGGGCACCAACACCCTGCGTCGAGCCAAGAATGGCGAAAAATTCCAAAAAAAGGCGCGCCAGGCACTGGGGCATCCCATCGAGATTGTCTCTGGTGTCGAAGAAGCACGGCTGATCTTTCTCGGCGTTGCTCACACCGTCTACAACGAAAGCGAGAGGCGCCTGGTGATGGATATCGGGGGTGGCAGTACCGAGTTCATCATTGGCCAGGCTTACCAGCCCATGCAGGCCGAAAGCCTCTACATGGGGTGTGTTGGTATGACGAACAAGTACTTTTCAGACGGCGAAATTACTGCAAAACGGATGAAAAAAGCCATCCTGTCAGCCAAGCAGGAGCTGGAATCAATTGAAAAACCCTTTCGACGAAAAAACTGGGACCAGGCACTGGGTGCCTCCGGTACGATTTTGGCCATTCACGATATCGTGCGTGAAAGCGGCTGGAGTGATAAAGGCATTACCGCCGATTCCCTCGATAAACTGCATGATGCGGTGATCGAGAGCGGCAAGATCGATAACATTAGTTTTCCTGCCCTCTCCGATACGCGACGGCCGGTGCTGGTAGGGGGGCTTGCCGTGTTAATCGCATCTTTTCAAAGCCTGAAAATAGAAGTGATGCGGGTATCCGATGGCGCCTTGCGTGAGGGCCTCCTGCATGACCTGATTGGCCGTTTCCACGACGAGGACATCAGGGACAGGACAATCAAGGATATGGCGCAGCGCTATAACGTGGACCATGAGCAGGCCGGGCGTGTCCGGGATACCGCGCTCGAACTGTTCGACCAGGTAGTGGACACCTGGTCACTGGATACCCAGGCAGATAGAAAGTTTCTCGGCTGGGCGGCTGAAATCCACGAAATCGGTTTATCCATTGCCCACAGCCAGTACCATCGACACGGTGCCTACCTGTTGGCCAATTCTGACATGCCGGGATTTTCAAGACAGGACCAGGTCATACTGGCTGCATTGGTTAGAAATCACCGGCGCAAGATCTTCGATGAGCAGGAAAGCGAATTATTTGATGAGAACAGGGACAGGATCCGTCGGTTGACCATCCTGTTGAGACTTGCGGTCGTGCTGCACAGGAGCCGCTTAATGACTGCCCTGCCCGCTATTAATCTCAAGACATCAAAAAACTCTATTCGGCTAAAGTTTCCCAAGGGCTGGCTGGATGGTGAACCGCTCACCAGTGCCGATCTTGAAACCGAGGCGGGCTACATGGCCAGGGTGGATTTTTCCCTGTCCTGCCAGTGAGCCTAGTCGCAGTATTCTTTTAGCAGGTTGACCTGCGATGATCGCGGTTTTTGCGCGCCTGATTTCGCCTTCCTGTAGCTTCCATCACTTTGCAGTATCCAGGCGTTGGTGTTATCAGAAAGATAATTAAGCAGGCCAAACTGGATAATTTTTTGCCTTGGCCTTTTTTCCTCGATGGGAAAACAGGTCTCGACCCTGCGATGAAGATTCCGGGGCATCCAGTCCGCGCTGGAACAATACAGGAGTTCCTCGCCATTGTTGTGGAAGTAATAAACGCGCGTGTGTTCCAGGAAACGCCCGACAATTGAACGCACATGAATATTTTCTGAAACGCCCTTGATCCCGGGACGCAGGCAGCATATGCCGCGAATGATCAGCTCAACTTTTACACCGGCCTGTGAGGCCCTGTAAAGTGCTCGAATAATCTCCGGATCCACCAGCGCATTCATCTTGGCAATGATGCGTGCATTTTTACCGGCCCTGGCGTTTTCTGTCTCCTGCTCAATAAGCTGTAACAACTGCCTGAACAGGGTAAAGGGCGACTGCAGCAATTTCTTTAACTTCAATGCCCTGCCAAGCCCGGTTAGCTGGTGAAACAGCTTGTTTACATCTTCCCCGACAGCCTGGTCGCCGGTTAAAAGGCCGTAATCCGTGTACAACCTGGCCGTCCTTGCGTGGTAATTACCGGTGCCGAGGTGAACGTACCTTTTAAGCGCCCTTCCCTCGCGTCGCACGACAAGGATCATCTTTGCGTGAGTCTTGAATCCAACGACACCGTAGACCACGTGCGCACCAATTTCCTGTAGTTCGTTAGCCAGTTCAATATTGGCCTCCTCGTCAAAGCGAGCCATCAATTCAATGACTACCGTAACTTCCTTGCCAGCCCTGGCGGCCTCCTTCAATGCCTCTACAACTGCAGAATCGTTACCCGTACGATACAGGGTCTGCTTGATTGAAAGTACGGAAGGGTCTCTTACTGCCTGTCGCAGGAAATCTACCACGGGGGCAAAAGATTCAAAGGGATGATGGAGCAGGATGTCGCCCTTTTTCAGCACATCAAAGACGCTCTTACTTTTCTGAAGGCGCGGTGGTATGCCCGGTGTAAACCCGGAGTACTTTAGATCAGGGCGTTCCACCAGGTCGTAGATCATCTCCAGGCGATTCAAGTTGACAGGTCCATTGACCAGGTAGAGGTCGTCGGTAGTCAGACCAAATTTTGTCAACAGGTACTGGTAAAGTTCTTCCGGGCAGTTATGCACGACTTCCAGCCTTACGGCATCACTGAAGCGGCGTGAGGGTAATTCACCTTCGAGGGCGCGCAGCAAGTCATCCACTTCCTCGTTATCAACAAACAAATCGCTGTCGCGAGTTACCTTGAACTGGTAGGCCTCACTGGACTGCATGCCGGGGAAAAGGTCACTGACAAACTCGTGAATAATGGATGACAGCAGGATGAAGTCACTTGGCCCGGAACTGATTTCCTGTGGAATGGCAACCACCCTTGGCAGGGAGCGAGGCGCCTGTACGATGGCCAGTCGTGTCTCGCGCCCAAATGCATCCTTGCCTTCAAGCGACACCACGAAGTTCAGGTTCTTGTTTAGTACGCGGGGAAATGGATGGGACGGGTCAAGACCAATCGGGCTTAATACCGGCAGAACCTCGCTGTTAAAATATCGCTTGGCCCAGCGTCGCAGTTTTGGTTTCCAGTCAGCCCGCCTGAGCACCCGGATCTTCTCTTTCTTCAGCGCGGGGAAAATCGTGTCATTCAATACCGCGTACTGCCGATCTACCAGCTCATGAACGAGCGTGCTTATGTGGGCCAGGGCATCGTGGGGACTGAGATTATCGCTCCCGGTCTGGACCGAGCCATACTTTGCCTGCTGCCGCAATCCGGCAACGCGAATTTCAAAAAACTCGTCCAGGTTGGTACAGGCAATACAAAGAAATCGTAAACGTTCAAGCAGGGGGTGCTTTTCATCAAGGGCCTGCTCAATAACCCGGCGATTAAATTCAAGCAGGCTTAGTTCCCTGTTTATATAAAGTTCAGGACTGGAAAGATCTATCGATACTTGCTCGGGTTCTGTTTTTTTCGGTAATGCGTTCATGTTCTGCTTGCCAGTATACTCAAAGAAACAACTCCCTTTGAGTTCATTGAGTATACAAAACAAGCAGGGATAAGGTAAGACTCGCTTCGTAGTTATGAATTATTGTTAAAGTGATATATTACAAACATGTGACACCTGCACCAGCGTGGGGCATCAGGGCTGAAACTGCATTCGCACACCCGCAAATGCAGAGAATCCCGGTGATTGAAAACCCAGCACCTCCTCGTAGTTTTCATCCAGCAGGTTCTCGAGCCTGCCATACAGGCTAAATTGCTCGTTTAGCCTGTAGGAACCTGCCAGGTTCACCAGGGTATAACTGTCCAGCTGCACAATTTGCCGGCCAAAAAATGGCGGTGGAAAAAAGACATCGTCCTGCTTGCCATTGTAATTAACATTTAAATCAAGCTGGGCTCGATTATCGAGAAAGTCATAGCGCAGGTTGGCATTGAAAATATGCTCCGGACGACGGACTTCCCGTTCCCTGCCGCCTGCGGGCGCAGGTTGATCGGCGTCCAGCCAGGTATAGTTAGCCACCAGTCGTAAATTATCGCTGAATTCGAGCCTGGACGAGAGTTCTATTCCTTCACGATCGCTTACCCCGGTTTCATTGATGGCCGTGGTGCTGAAGGTAGCAAGATCAAAAAAGAAACCGTTAATTTCGTCTTTCAGCTCTTCGTTAAAGTAGGTCATTCCCAGTTCGAAACGGTCATCCATGAAAGACTTGCTGACACCCACTTCCCATGCGTTTGATCTCTCCGGCTTTAAGTCGGGATTCCCGGTAAAAGGAAACGGGGAACTGGCGAAAAAACCAAAACGCTCGGTAAAGTTTGGATTCTTTGCTCCCGTACCATAGCCGCCATTGAGCCTGAGGCCCAGGTTTTCAAAGAGGTAGGTCGCATTCAGTTTCCAGGTGGTGATATTACGAAAATCACTGTTGTCGTCGTGTCGTACGCTGGCGGACAGGCCAAGATTTTGCTCGGTGTTTAACCTGTACTCGGCAACAAAGCCGGTATTATCAATGTCTATGTCCTGGTTCGGATCACTACCAAAGGCAATGGCGCCGCGCTGGGTGAATTCATCTATCTCGTGTTCCAGCGCCAGCGTTATTGCATGGTCAGCGCCTCCGCCCATCCCTGTTGAAAAACTATAGGTAGACTGAAAATCAAACTTGTACTTCCTGCCCTGCGTGCTGCTTGTCTCAAGTCCGGTTGAAAAATTATCGTTGTCAGTGCTGGTAATGGAAACACCGAACTGGTTAAGAAGCCGCTTTTCAAGTAAATGCAGGCGCCCCTGGATCCTGCCGAAATAATGAGAGGTGTCGGTCTCGTTGTCAGCGTCTGTGGGCAAACCGGTCACAAAGCTTGAACCATCAAATTCATTTGACGCTTCTGTCATGCGAAATACCGTGTCCAGCTGAAAGTTTTCCAGTGGAGAGTATCCGGCAGTCAGCGAAAGCGTACCGTTTTCATAACCATCATCTTCGTTACCATCGCGGGAAATATTGACGCCACTGCTGTCAACGTAAGAGCCGGAAAGGTTGAAGTGATAGTTTTGGGCCCCGCCAGATATGCTTCCGCCACCGTTAAAGGTCCCGAAAGAGCCTCCTTCAGAGTAGGCGCTGACAGACGTGCCCTTCCTGCCCTTGCGCGTGGTAATGCTAATCACACCACTCAATGCGTCACTGCCCCACAGTGCACTTTGCGGACCACGGATAACTTCTATCCTTTCTATATTGGCGGTGGTCAGATGTGCAAAGTTGAATTCGCCCCCCTGCGACAGGTCATTGGCTTCAACACCATCAATCAGTACCAGCACCTGGTTTCCTTCTGCCCCGCGAATTCGTACCTGCGTTGAAGAACCCAGCACACCTCCCCTGTTGACTGATAGTCCCGGTACATCGCGCAATATTTCTGACACTGCAACAAGCTGACGGCGCTCGAGGTGCTCACTATCAATGATCGTATAGGAACTTCCAATTTGATTTGCATCCACGGGTAAGCGCGATGCGGTGACTACGACATTTTCAAGATCTTCGACAGGTTGAGTCTGGGATAGAACGACCCCTGGCAACACTGACATGGCCAGTAATACGGTGGTCTTGTTTAACATGGTGCTCTCCAATTGCCTCATTCACACCCGAATGAGAAAGGTTTTCTGGAAGACACCAGCCAATGCAGGAGTGAAATACACCATCGCCCACCGTGATGCCCTATTTATACCAGCAGGCCGGTCTCCGGCCTCATGAGTGTTACAGCGTACAAATGATGGTGCCTTCCCATATTGCTACAGTGGCATGTGTACCATCAAACTCATCTACCGTTGCGGGGGCAGCGTCGGCATTAACTGGTCTTACGCAGTTGCACCAACTTCCCGATTATCCTTATTACCCGAATGGTAAGAAGGCACCTGTTAGTAGTGGCGGGACTGTAATATATTGCCTGTATCCATGTCAAAGCTGGAATATTGTGTATAAACTCCCGCCCACCGGGCCCGTCCATGCCCCAGGAATTAAGCCGCACATGAGAATAATCCATCTTTTACTGGCACTGCTGGCAAGCACAGGTGCTTATGCAGACAGCATAAACGTAACGGATGCCACAGGCTCTAATGTGATCCTGGACAGCCCGGCAAGAAGAATAGTGAGCCTCGCGCCGCACATTACTGAGAATCTTTTTGCGGCTGGCGCCGGCAGCTCCCTCGTCGGTGTTGTCGAGTACAGCGACTACCCGGACGCGGCTCGTTCCATCACCAGTGTTGGTGCCTACAATAACTTTGACCTTGAGCTTATTTTCTCACTACAGCCGGACCTGGTCATAGCCTGGCGTGAAGGCAACCAGAAGCAACAGGTGGAGCGCCTGCAGGCCCTTGGACTCAAGGTCTACATCGACGGAAGCGAGGACATACCTGATATTGCGGAGTCACTTGTCAATTTTGGCATTCTCACCGGTAATGAGAGTGCTGCAAGGCACGCGGCCACGAGATTCAATGCGAAGCTTCAGCAAATCACTGAGCGCAATGCATCATCAAGAAAGCTGAAGGTTTTTTACCAGACCTGGAACAAGCCGCTTATCACGGTGAACAATGAACAGCTGATTGGGCGCGTCATTGCAATATGCGGAGGTGACAATGTTTTTGGCAAGCTTGATTCCCTGTCACCTAAAGTCAGCATTGAATCGGTGATTCAGCATAACCCCGAGGTGATCGTTACAAGTGGCATGGGTCTCGCCCGTCCTGAATGGCTTGATGACTGGAGAAACTGGCCGTTTATTGATGCGGTGAAATACAATAACCTGTTCTTTATTCCTCCGGACATAATCCAGCGCCATACGCCACGGATACTTGAGGGTGCAGAATTACTGTGTGGGCAACTCGCAACTGCTCGAACAAAACTGGAAAAGCGAGATGAGTAATAAGATTGAAAATACCGACGAACAACCTGACCCGGGGTTTTTGCAAATTTGCTGGAGCATCCTGGCAGCGTTCATCGGCGTGCAAAGCAAGAAAAACCTCGACAGGGACAATGCGTACATTGAGAAGAAAGGACTCAGGCCCTACATCATTACGGGAATACTACTGACCATCCTGTTCTACCTGGCAATTTATTCTATCGTACAACTTGTCGTTCCCTGACAGCCGGGGCTCATAAAATGTCGCGCGACAGGATTTAGTGCATGACCCCCTGTCGTACCAGCTGCCAAAGTACCTTCCAGCCAAACAGGAGCGGGTGGCGCTGTAGTTTTGGCGTAACTTCAATCTGGATACCTGTATGTCTTTCAATTTTCCACGCCGCGTAATCCACGCAGTCCTTGAATGTAAATACAGCCTTGCCCAGGCGTAACACTGATAGCAGGGTGCCAAGCCAACTCCTCAAGCGCCATTTCAATAATGCACGCCTGCAGGCTTTTTCGCTAACGTTGCACGTGTACCTGTCCTTGGGCAAGGCCTCCAGCTCATCAATTGCTGTAGCAGCAAGACTGGTCAACCTGTTGTAGTCTCCCATATTCAAATGTGTCAGCTGCCTTGCCCTGTTCTTGTTTTCAGGTCTCAGCTCCGCCTCGTAGGACAAGGCCAGTCCTCGGGTCCATATTGTCTCGGAATCAACATTACTCCTGCCAATCGCAGGTATTGACGCTCTTAAAAAGGTCAGGGTGGCCGAGGCCAGCATTTGGTGTATGCGATGCCTTACTTCATCATCCCGGGCAAACAACAGGCGCACCGGCTGGGAAAACCTTCCCCAGATATAGGAGTGAAACCAGCTCGTCGCTCCCTTTTCAAAATCCTCAAGCGAGATAACACCATACTTGCAGCGCAGGATATTTCCCTCGTACTCAAGTTCCTTGTAAAACACGTTGGGCGGTACAAACCTGTTGAGCACCCGGTAAAAACTGCCCTCGTAAGCCCGGCTGTAATCATCGACAAGAACATAGAGGTCAACGACACTGTCTTTTAACTCGTAGCTATGCAGGCAGGAACCATAAAGAAATACGCCCTGGCAGGAATCACCAAACCGGGCCTGGAGTGCACCGACAAACGCGTGAAAGCCATCGGGCACGACGCGAGCACACTCGGCTGCGCGCTGGTTAACAAGCTCCGGTGGTGGCGAACTGGATTGTGAACTGTTTGCTTGCTGCATCAATCTCAGGTGAACTTTAATATTTCAATGTGTTTTTCCGCGGTGATATGTACGGGCCCGTGTTCTTTAGCAGCAGGATACAACTCACCGTCTACCACGTATTTTCCATCAAATTTCATCTTGATGTCGCTAATATCGTCACTGAAGTAACCATCTTCCGGAAATTGGCGCCCCCGTCCAAACAACAAGGGCCAAAGCCGAACCCATAGCCTGGCGGGTGACTTTTTTATGACAGTGACGTGCATCGGCGCTTTGCCTTCTCCCCAGTATGGCTTAAGCCCGTATAGTAACCTGTCAAGAGTGCTGGCAAGTACCAGGAGGCGTGGCTCCGACATATAGTCACTGCCGTTGATTGAGATGGCTGTCTGCACATGCTGCTGTGAGCCTTTGGGACTCGCAGAAAACAATGCCCCGAGGTAGCGAATAAATGTAGCAAATGACGCCCTCTCTCCTGTCATACCACCACCCCGACCGCTACTGGCAAAACTCTCTACCGCCTCGGAAATTAGTCCCATCCCATAGAACATTCCATACACATCCGGCCTGTCGCCGTGGCGAATGCCCAGTACGGGCCTTTCAATTGTTGTTGCATTCAAGTCACCTGCCAGCGCTTCGCCGAGTGCCTCAAGTGCCTTCAGCGGGTTTGACGGTGAGCCAAGATCCTTCGCCGTCATATTCGTTGTGCCAGCCGGAATCATGGCCAGCACTGGCATCTGAGCGAATATTGTCTTTCCCAGCAGCAGGCTCAAAACGAGGTGAAAGGTGCCATCTCCAGACACCACCACGAGGGTGTCAACCTGCTCGTTGGCAAATGAATGCAGGATTGATTCGATCTCAGCTGCATCCCGACCTTCCTGGTAAGTGCTGCGAGGAAGGCGACCTGCCAGCTCCCTGATCTTGCTGCCTTTCTTTTTCAACCTGCCAGAAGCAGGGTTCAGCAACACACCGACTCTCCCTAACTGCGGCTTCGTTCTGTTGCTCACGAAAAATCAGCTTCCGCTTTTTGCCAGCCGGGTGAACATCCTGACTTCGAGGCGGTGTAA